>CAWUJQ010000021.1:0-26046 GCA_963922445.1 uncultured bacterium | reverse complement strand
GCGAAGATGAACAGAATGGCAATCGCGCCGATGTAAACCAGAACCTGAATCGCCGCGAGGAAGGGCGCGCTGAGCAAAACGAACAGCCCTGCCACACCGAACAAGCTCAAAATCAGGAACATGGCACTGTGGACGAGGTTGCGCGACCACACGACGAACATACCGCCGATAATTGTGGCTGCGCTGAACACACCAAAAGCAAGATATTGTGCAATCATTGAGTGTCTCTCCTAGTCGCCAACGGCTGCCGCTTCAGCAGCCACACGTTCAGACCGAATTTGGCGGCCATAAATACCGATCAGCCCACCGACAATCACGAGGTTGCCAACCAGCAGCAGCAGGGTGACGGGTAAAACATTCGCCAAGTTTGCGTTCACGTACAAATTAACCTGATCGGGGCCAATGCCAAAGCCACCTGCCTGAGCGACCTTCAACAGGAAGGACGTGACGACAAGGTTGACAATGGAAACAGGCACCAGGAACTTCCAGTTGAAATCCATTAGTTGGTCAATGCGAACGCGGGGAAGGCTGTTGCGCAGCAGCAGCATAAAGAAGTAAAGAACCGCCGTCTTGATGGTCATGTAAAAGAGGCCCAGCACGATATTGATTAGCGCGCCTGGGATAAAGCCGAACAGGGTATATTCCTGTAGGAAGATGAACGGCCCCCACCAGCCACCGAAGAACAAGTGCGTTAGCAAAATCGCATTCGTGAGCACATGGACGAATTCGCCAACGAAGAACAGCCCGAACTTCATGCCACTGTATTCGATGTTGTAGCCAGCAATAATCTCGGACTCGGCTTCAAGCAGGTCGAACGGGCCACGGCCTGTTTCTGCCTGGGCAGAGATAAAGAAGATGAACGCTGCAAGCGGTGCCATTACGAAAAACCACATTGCACGCTGGCTCACGATAATGTCCTGTATATCCAGGCTACCCGCCAGCATAACCGGGATCATCAGGGCCAGCACGAGCGGGACTTCGTAGCTAACGAGTTGCGCCACCACACGGAAGGCACCCAACAACGCGTACTTGTTGTTACTGCTCCAACCCGCCATGAGCGTGCCCAGCGTGCCAAACGAGGCGACGGCAATCACGTACAAAATACCGATTTCAAGGTCAACACCAATCATGCGGGCGTTTGGCAAACGCGGCCCCAAGGGTATCGCAGCCCACATCAACACAATTGACCCAACCGAGATGATCGGCGCAATGTTGTAGATGAACTTGTCAGCACCAGCAGGCGTAATATCTTCTTTGGTGATGATCTTGAGGGCGTCGGCAATCGGTTGGATGAGGCCCATTGGCCCCACGCGGTTCGGCCCGATGCGGTCTTGAATGCGAGCCGCCACTTTGCGCTCAATCCAGATGAGCGGGATGGCCAACAGCAGCGGCAGCGTGGCCACAATGGCCGAGATAATCAATACAATCCAGAAATTTCCCATAAAATGACTAACCTTTCACGGGGCTACTCAGGCTTATGACCACTCCAGGGCGTCCTTGCGCCACGCATAGATGAGTGCGTCTGTGAGCAAGAAGATGAATAGGAACCCTGCGCCGAAGGCAAAAAAGTCAAGTTCGTTGAAGGCAACCGCCCAGGGCAGCAAGAAGATCATCTCGACATCGAACACAAGGAATACAATGCCGTAGATGTAATACTGAACTTTAAACTGCACCCAGGTGTCACCAACGGTTTCGACACCGGATTCGTAGGTCGAGAGTTTAACGTCGTTAGGCATTTTCGGGTTGAGTAGCGCTGCCACCACAATTGGTGCAGCGGGCAAGATCACCGCAATGATGAAAAACAGCCCGATAGGTGCCCATTCGATAAGAACGTTCATATTGGACTTATCCTAAGGATAGATTGTGCTAACTTGTTCGTGCAATTCGGAACAAACAGCAGGAGTATAGCAGTCAGGTTACCTTGCCGCAACGACACATGTGCCGCAGATGAGGCAAGTTCTGAGGCTAAATGACAGACTACCGGGGTCGGTTATGCTGCTGGCTAGGGGGTGCGCATATTGTGAGGGCAGGGTGGCAACCGCCACCCTGAATTTGCGACTTAGCCGCCCATTGCAAGCGGCGTAGAGATGACAGGTTCCAGTGTCGGTGAGGGGGTATCTGACGGCAACGGTGTGGACGGGTCTTTGGGTTTGAGTTCAACGAATGTTGTGGTGCCTTCGCGCACATCCACAATTTTTGAAATGCGTTCGCTGTCTATTTGCACGATCAATTCGTAACGGCCTTCGGGCACATCACCGAACACAAAGTTTTCCTGCCAGGCAGGGTCTGCATTAACGTCTGACGGCGTGTTTTGATAGATATAGGTTGTCGTTGTGTCTTCGGTGAGGCCGTTCGCCCAGTTACGTAAGGTCACGGGCTTGTCCATGAGTTCGCGACCTTCGTTATTGATGACCGTGCCCGCGATAACACCGTGCCCCACGTAAGGTACCATCCACAGCTTAGGATTGACGGTGTCGCCATAGCGGTCGCCGCCTACGCGCACTTCAAAGTGAACATGCGGCCCGCTCACTCGCCCGGTGTTGCCAATCAGCCCAATCACATCGCCCGATTCAACCAACTGCCCCTGTCGAACAAGCACCGCAGACAGATGCGCGTAAAGTGTATAGATGGACTGTCCCCGATAGCCGAAGTCATGCTCTATCATGACGACGTTGCCATAGGCGGGCGAGTTCTGGAAGGACGGCACGTCCTCAATGTTCTCAATTAGCGTATCTGCCGCCCAGATAACCGTACCCGACCCGGCGGCGCGCACACTTTCGCCAATGGGGTTGGGCATATCGAGGCCGTGATGGACCCGCCAGGGGTTGTCCGCATTGGGGCCATCGGAGCCGTAGGGATAGTAGAACAGGCCATAGTTGGTCGCGTTGGAATCCACCGGGCGGGACAGCCAGTAGTGATCGCGGCCTAGCGGGTCACGCGATAAAGGCGGGATCAACGGGGGTGGCTGCCACACTTTTGTTGCCTGCACGATTGACTGTTCCGTGAAGACGGCGGGCGCTTCCAGTTCGATTTCCTCGGCATCGTCTTCGTTGGGTGTGGCCGTTACCGGGGCGGCTACGATAGCTGCACCCGTTTCGCTTGGTGCGGGCGTTGGCGTCACACCCAGGCTGAACCGCTCCGTGGGACGCACACCGACAGTCGCTGGTTGAATCGGCACCACATCGCTGTCGTCAGATTCGGTTGGTGGCAGGGTGGGCGGCTCAAAGCGCCGCGTGGGGATGGCCACCGTTGGCAGTGGTGTGCTGTTGCTGCCAAAGCCCTCACGCAAGAACGTTTGCCATGCATTTGGGTCGTTCGTCGGTGGTAGCTGCGTCGGCACAATGACGACCAACTCGGGTGCTTGCTCACCGTTCCACCATAACATGCCGCCAAATGCACCGACGATCAAAATCCCCAATAGGGCCGATAGGCACCCTGCTCCAGTTCGGCGCATGGGTTAGCCCCCCGCCTGTTCAGTCGATTCAGGTGCGGGGAGCGGTGTGGGGGTGGGCGCAAAGCCGCCGAGTTGTGCTTCGGTGTAGATTTCGCGCATGGCCTCGTACCAGCTTAACCCACTCGGCTTACGAAACATCCAGAAGTTGATGCTGTTAAAGTTTGCGCGCCAGTCGCGGCCAGCGGGCATACGCTCCCAGCCGAAGTCGGCAGCAAGCTGTGTCAGGTCAATATAATAGCCTTCGGGCATCTCGTCGCGCAGGCGGCCACCATCATCATATGCTTCCACATCACCCTGACCGCGACTGGCAAAGTCCCAGGGCATTCTGCGGAGCGGTTCACCGAGTTGGCCGTTTTGGGCATCGTCGGCCACACGCACATACACGCGCCAATACGTATTCACGCCGATGTCCTCACGAACGACTTCAATAGGCGGCGGGAAGCCAGCGATCAAGTTGCGGTTAATCGCAAATGCCCTGCCTGTCATATGCCAGTTACGGCGCTCTTCACCGGGCTGCGGTGGGCGGTCAATGCGCCAGAAGGCGTCTTCGAGGTCACCCAGGAAGTCCACGCCGATAATATTGTTGACGTATTCACGTAACGCATTGAACGAATCATTCACGCGGTCATTCATGACCGGGTTGGGCGCTTCGACGTTGACGAGCGTATCCAAACGGTACGGTGGGTCGGCGTCGAATTCCACAAACTGCTCATCGTATAGCGGGCCGCCAACCGCCAGGCCAACGCCGCCGCTGTTGACCAGCGTGGCAGGCAGTGGCTCAGCCGTCCAGTCTGGGCTAGATGAGCCACGCAGTACGGGAATAATCTCTGTAGCCACACCCGTCTGCGTGAACGGGCTGGCAACGAGGTGCGTATTGTCAATGGAATCCACCGCAAACACGACGCTAGCGCCATCGGGCGACCAGGCTGGTGTGCGACCCCGTTCAAGTACCTGCGCCGGGACGTCGGGCTGATCGGTTTGCTTAACAAATACTTTTTCGATGCCCTCATCAAGTGCGCTATACGCGATGAGTTCGCCGTCTTCTGGTGACCAAGCTGCATAGTCTTCATTGCGGGTTGGCGTGTTCGTCAGGTTGACGGCGGCCACATCACGCGGGTCGTCCAGGGACAGCGTGTAGATGTCCTGATTGCCGTCGCGCCAGGACGTATACGCGATACGACGACCATCGGGTGACCACGCCGGGGCAAAGTCTGGTGCGGGGTTGTCTGTAAGGCGGATGGGCAGTTCTGAGCCGTCTACGGGCACGATGTACAGGTCGAGGTTATTCCCCTGGTAGCTTTCATACACGATGAACGCGCCATCGGGCGACCAAGACGGATTTGCCTGGAAAGCTAAGTCATACGTCAGGCGAACCGTTTGATCGGTGGCCATGTCATACACATAAATTTCCCAGTTGCCGTCTTCACGAGCAGCATAGGCCAGTTGCCGTCCGTCCGGTGACCACTCAGGATCGCGTTCGTCTTCAGGGCTATTGGTCAGGCGAATCGGTGACGCGCTGCCTACCTCTGCCACCCAGATGTCCGTCTGCCCCATCTCGCGGGCGGTGTAGGCAATGCTGCCCCGCACTTCAAGCACTGCCGGGATAGGCGTAACAGTAGGGACTTGCGTATTCACAATGGAGGCAACGGTCGGGGAAGCCTCGGCATCCTGGGCAAAGCTAATGGACTCGCCATTGCCGGGAGCATTTGCTGCGGATGCAACACCGGATGCCGACCGCTGCGGCTGCGATGTAAACCAGATGATGGCCCCGACTAGCAAGAACCCCAGGCACACCACCGCAACACTAAGCGCCCGATTTTGAGTGCGCAGCGGGTCTTCTGCCAATTTCACATCAACGATTGGCTCGGCGGGTGGTGCAGGGGCGGCTTCTTTACGGCGTGCCATCGACCGCTCGCGTGCTGGCCGCCCGCGTGCAGCAGCCCCGCCGACTGAGCGTGCGCTGACGCCAACCAAACGACCAATAAAGCCAACCACAACGGCCAATACCCGCATAATGAACCGGAGTGCTTGCCACAGCAGCCGAAGCACCGTGCGAAGTGTGGCCCACAGCGTTTTGAGGACGCCAACAAAGCCCCCTCGAAAGCCACCCACAGCAATATAAACGCCATCCACGAGGACGTCGGTTAGGGCAGCGATGGATTTGAGGAGTGCCGTACCAAATTTATCAGTAACGCGATACAGTCTTAGCAGCATCGATTGATTTTCTGGTTCTACCGAACAGGAAATTTCCCTTAAAATATCATGAAGCGCTCGCGCACGCCAACCCGCGCTGCTATGCAAAACCCGTTTCGTTCAAACGGGCCTTTCGTGCTATAAATGACCCCAGTGTGACTTTGTCCTGTATACGGAGCAAATTTCGATGGTGTATCGCCAAGCCTTACGCTTTACTGGCCTGTGCCTAACGGTTTTTATACTCAGTTTGCCTAGTTTTGCTTCCGCCCAGGACGCAACTACGCCTGCAACCACGCATGTGGTGCAACCCGGGGAGAATCTCTTTCGCATTGCGCTAAGTTATAATCTCTCAACCGACGAACTTGCTGCTGCAAACAGCATCACAGATCCAACCGTGGTCTACGCGGGCCAAACGCTGACGATTCCAACAACCGAGACGGTTATTGTAGACGCGCCGGAAGCGGTCGAAGAAGTGATCGAGACGACAGTCGAGACAGCGGAGGAAGCAGCCCCACAGGTTATCATCGTGGACGAGGGCAGTGACGCGGCAGCCATCGAAGCGGCAGCGCGAGCAGCCAGCGAGGGCACAAACACAACTGAAGTCGAGGGGGTTGAAAGCACGACCGAAGTCGAGGCGGTTGAGGTCACCACTGAAGTGGAAGTGGTTGAGGCCGCCCCAGACATAGTGGAAACTCGCCCGGTCTATCACACCGTTCAGCGGGGCGAAAACCTGCGCTCAATTGCCCAGGCCAACGGCACAACGGAGTCCGAACTCATTGAACTCAATGACATCGCCAATCCCAATCGCATTTTGGCGGGGCAGCAGCTTCTGATTCGCAATGAACCGATTCCAGAAGCAGTCGAAACGGTTGCGGTTACAGCGACCGATGCCGAGGCTGTGTCAGAGTCAGAGTCAGGCGGTGGCGAGTCAACCATTCACGTTGTGCAAGCGGGTGAATATCTGTCGTCCATTGCGCGGCGCTACGGCGTAAGCAATGACATGATTATCGCGGCCAACGATATTGCAGACCCAAACCAGGTCAACGAAGGGCAAGAACTTGTCATTCCAACCGGGTTGACGGCAGAGGAAACGCAAGCGCTGCTTTATGCGCCACCCGGCCCGCAAATTAGCACTGGTCGCGAGATTGTGGTGGATTTGAGCAATTCACGCGTCTACGCCTATGAGAACGGCATCATGCTTTACGAAGCGGTTTCATCGAACGGGCTGCCTGCAACGCCAACCGTCATTGGTCGCTTCACGGTACAAAGCAAGGTGCGCTCTCAAACAATGAGTGGCCCTGGCTATTGGTTGCCCAACGTGGAATGGGTGATGTACTTCTATCAAGGGTATGCGCTGCACAGCGCGTATTGGCATAACAACTTCGGCCAACCGATGAGCCACGGCTGCGTTAACCTGCCCGACGTTGATGCCAAGTGGTTTTACGATTTTGCCAGCATTGGCACGCCGGTCACTGTACAGGCGTAATGATTGCTGACCGTCAACAGGCTGTCATAGCGGCAGCCTGTTTGCCTTGCACGCCGGGACTACCCTTCGCCGCGCAGCCCTAGCTTGTCCGCATCGGCTTTCATCGCCTCAAGCACGGTCGTGATGTGGTCATCTAACGAGACGCCAAGGTTCGTAGCTGCGTGTTCAATTTCTTCACGGTTGACTGGGGCGGCAAAGGCTTTGTCTTTCCACTTTTTGCGGATTGACTTTAGCTTTACGTCGAGGATGCTTTTGGACGGACGCACCAGCGTGACAGCGATAATAAAGCCCGTCAGTTCGTCTACGGCGACAAGTGCCTTTTGCATGGGTGTTTCCGGTTTGACGCCTGTGATTTCCTCAGCATGCGCCAGTACAGCGTCCACAATGACTTCATCCACCCCCTTCTCACGCAGAATCGAGGCACCTTTAAGCGGGTGGCCGTCTTCATCGCCCATGTCCGGGTAGCGTTCGTAGTCGAAGTCGTGCAGCAGGCCGACGACACCCCAAAGGTCGGCGTCACCATCAAGCTTGTTGGCGTAGGCGCGCATGGCCGATTCGACCGCTAACATATGCCGTCTTAGGGACTCACTTTCGGTGTATTCGGTGACTAAGGCCCAGGCTTGTTCTCTGTTCATCGGTGGCTCTTTCTCGCTAACTTACGATCCGGGGTCGAATACGCTCACACTAATTTCCAGGGCGCTGCCAATTTGCTTCTGGCCACGTGTACGCAGTTCCCATGTGCCTGTGATTGGCTCTTCATCCCCGCGTGATGGCAGGATGCCCTCAAACACCAGCGTGTACTCCTCACCCACCTGCACAGACTCCCGGATGAAAATGCGCGGGCCAGCATTAAAGTCTTCCCCGCCAGTGAACGTTAGTGATGTATTTTCACCCCACTCACAGGTACCCGTATTCAATAACGTGATGTCTCGCGTGTAGGGTTCATTGATCTCGAAGAATTGCCCGTCTGCACCGTCTGCTGGCACCTGAACCACAATCGCATAGTCGAACACACACGCGTCAATTGTAGCCGTCTGCTGGACGGCAATTGTCTGCGTCAAGTTGGGCACCGCCGTTGCCGTAGACGTCGGCGATGGTTCTTCGGTGTCCGTTGACGTTGCCATCGGGGTGTTGGTTGCTGTGGGTGTATTGGACGGCGTGACAGTCGATGTCTGCGTTTCAGTAGCCGATTGTGCTGCGGCTAAGGCGACGGCGGTTGCGCTTCCAAGCAAGTTCGGCGTCTCCGAGGGGGTGACAGTCGCCGTCAAGGTGGGTGTTGATGTTGCCGTCACAACCGTTGCGGTTGGGCCGGGCGTACTTGTGGCAGTTGGTGTCACCTGGAAAGCACTCACCCAGGAGCGTACATTCGCCGGGCCAATGAAAAGGAGCGACCCAACAATCACAACAGCAGCAGCAAGCAACAATACAGGGATGCGCCAGTTTGCGCGGCGTTCTTCGCTTTCCGGTGGTAGTTGCTGCTGCATCTGTTCACGCAGGGGCGTGTTGCCAGTCGCCGCTTTTTCCAATTGGCCCAGGTCAATCTCTCTGATCGCCTGTTTGCGTAAAAGTGACGTATCCGTCGGAATTGGCTTGTCACTGTCGCCACTGGCTTCTAACGTCTCAATGTCGTCAATCAGTTGCTGCGCCGTCTGATAGCGCTGCTCTGGGTCTTTAGACATTGCCCGTTCAACAAGCTGCTTCACACTGGGCGGAATATCCGGCACAAGAATCTGCACATCGGGGACGGGGTCATTAACGTGCATCAATATAACGCCGAGGGCGGTTTCAGCATCGTAAGGCAGCGTGCCGACGAGCAACTGATACAGAATCACGCCCAGCGAGTAGATGTCTGAGCGCTCGTCACCCGGTTCACCTAACCCCTGCTCTGGTGACATATAAGCCGGTGTGCCGATCATACCGCCACTCACTGTAAGCTGTTTGGAATCCAACATTTTCGCAATGCCGAAGTCCGTTAGCACAACACGATCTTGCTCATCTAACATCAAGTTGGCCGGTTTGACGTCACGGTGAATCATCCCCATGCTGTGAGCGTAGGCCAGGGCGCTGGCTGCTTCCCGCACAACCCGGAGCGTTTCTTTTAGGGATTGGCGTTTACCCTGTTCGGCCAAACTGTAAAGGCGATCCTTCAAGGTGTCGCCTTCGATCAGCTCCATTACCATATAGTAGCTGTCAGGCTCCGGTGCATAGTCGAAGTCATAAACCTGGACGATGTGAGGGTGCTTAAGCTTGGCAATGTTGCGCGCTTCTTTTTCAAAGCGGCCTCGAAACTCGTGGTCTTCTGCCAGAAAAGCATGTAGCACTTTGATGGCCACATAGCGGTCAAGGTTGGCATGATAGGCCCGAAAGACTTCGGCCATGCCACCGCGTCCGAGGCGTTCGAGTACTTCGTATTTACCGAGCTTGTCTGCCAAAGGAAACCAAACCTTTTGCCAACGCAAAATAAATCAACAATGGAGTATAACCGATCGTATGGGTGTACTCAACAATGCTTCGCTTCTTTTTTGTGACGTTTCGGTGTGCGGGGATAACCCGCACACCCACAAACACAGGCTTACTTCGTGACGATGCCGCCTTCGGTCATGCTGTACGCGTCTAGCGCTTTATCCAGGTCGGCTTCTTCCATCAGGCCCATTTCCAAAACAACCTGACGCACACTCTTGCCCTCGGCCAGTGCCTTTTTAGCAACTTGCGCACCATTATTGTAGCCGATGATTGGGTTGAGTGCTGTGACGAGAATCGGATTGTTGGCCAACCAGCCTTCAGCCCGCTCACGATTCAGGATCAAGCCCTTAACGGCCTTGTCTGTGAAGGCACGCACAGACCCCGTCATAACAATCATCATCTCGTTGAGGTTGTGGGAGATGATTGGCATCATTACGTTGAGTTCAAGCTGGCCTGCCTGAGCGCTCATGGTCACCGCGTGGTCGTTGCCCATGACGTGGAACATCGCCTGATTGAGCATCTCTGCCAATACAGGGTTAACCTTACCCGGCATGATGGATGACCCCGGCTGCACCGTGGGCATTGTGATTTCTGCCAGGCCTGTCGTGGGGCCGCTGGAAAGCAGGCGCAGGTCATTGGAAATACGCGTGAAGTCCTGGGCAGCGGTGCGCAACGCGCCAGAAAAGAACACGGCGTCTTGCATCGACTGCATGGACTCAAACAGATTGTCCGATTCGTGTAACGTGAAACCCGTCAGTTCGCTCAGCTTTTTGACCATGCGTGCGTGATATTCAGGGTGGGCGTTTAGCCCAGTACCAGCAGCGGTGCCACCAATGCCCAGACGCCGCAGTCCCTCTGCCGCTACCTCGATCTTTTCGATGTCGCGTTCAATTGCTTTGGCATAGCCACCAAATTCCTGGCCCAGGCGCACGGGAACCGCATCTTGCAGGTGGGTGCGCCCACTCTTGACCACATCGTCCCATTCCTTTGCTTTCTCGTTAAAGGCATCAGCACAGGCTTGCAGCACGCTCAGCAGTTCGTCTAGCTTCCACAATACGCCGAGCCGGATGGCTGTTGGGATCGTGTCGTTGGTGCTTTGGGCCATATTGACGTGGTTATTGGGGTGAATAGGCTTCTCGCTGTTGTCCAGGGCATAGCCCAGGATTTCGTTGGCGCGATTGGCCATGACCTCGTTTGTGTTCATGTTGTGGCTGGTACCTGCGCCAGCCTGAAACGGATCAACAACAAAGTGATCCAAGTGCTGGCCGTCACGGATTTCGTCACCCGCCTGGATGATAGCATCAGCGAGTTTTGCATCGAGCATGCCCAGGTCTTTGTGAACTTCGGCAGCAGCCCGTTTGATGGTTGCCATGCTCCAAACAAAGGCTGGATACGGCTTTAGCCCGCTAACGGGGAAGTTCTCGACAGCCCGCTGTGTTTGGGCAGCGTAATAAGCATTCTTTGGAACGCGAACCTCACCGATAGAGTCAATTTCTACGCGATATTCGGGGGTGGTCATGGGAAGGCCTCCTTTAGCAAAAGGCGTACTATTAAACAAAAAAGGCGCTACTGATTGTAACGCCTTTCACGAATTGCTGGGAGTTGTTTTGTGCGCTAGGGCTTACTTAGCGGCTGCAAACTTCTCAGCGACCTTGTCCCAGTTAACAACGTTCCAAAATGCAGACACGTACTCCGGACGACGGTTCTGGTAGTTCAGGTAGTATGCGTGTTCCCAAACGTCCAGGCCCAAAATCGGCGTCTTACCTTCCATGAGCGGGGTGTCCTGGTTGGGGGTGGAGGTGACTGCCAGGCTGCCGTCGCTCTCGACATACAACCACGCCCAGCCGGAGCCAAAACGATTTTTCGCAGCCTTTTCAAATGCTTCCTTGAAGGCGTCGAAGCTGCCGAATGCGCTGTTAATCGCGTCGGCCAGGTCACCAGACGGCGCGCCCCCAGCGTTGGGAGCCATCGTCTCCCAGAAAAGGGCATGGTTGGCGTAACCGCCGCCGTTGTTGCGAACGGCACCGCGCTTGCCGTCCGGCATCTTATCCAGGTTGGCCAGGATTTCTTCAATCGGCTTGCCGTCCCACTCTGTGCCCTCGATGGCGGCATTGAGCTTGTTGGTGTAACCGTTGTGATGCTTGCCGTGGTGGAGTTCCATCGTTTGGGCGTCGATGGTCGGCTCAAGGGCGTCCTTAGCGTACGGCAGGTCGGGAAGTGTAAAAGCCATGTGTAATCCTCCTTAAGGATGAGAAATGGCGTATGCAATTACAGATCAGTGTGTACAGGTAGCGGAGGCAAACTCGCCTTCGCCGCGCATACACATACGAAGCACAAGATAACGCAGCAAAGTTATTAGAACGTAAACGCCCGCGATATTTCTAATGGGGCACTAAGCATGGTACTCCGCTTAGGATTGTCCCAGGTTGAACCCGGCGTAGTCGCTGTCGCCGGGATACACCTCAAAGCTAATCTGTTCGCCTGGAATCGTGACGGGAGCCATTGCCGTACCCAGGGTGCCGTCTAGCCACAACTCTTGTAAGGTGTACTCGACCAGCAACCTAAAGTCGATGTCGTTACGGGGCACCGCAATACCCAGATATTGCCGCGTGTACCAGGGGTCGCACGCTTGGCACCGTGTCGAAAACTTCAGCGAGTCAGGGTTTGCTTCGAGGTGGGGTAACAACCGGATGCTGTCGCCAAAGATGACATCTATGTTGTTTTCCACAAGCATTTCGTATGCGGCGTCTTCCTCGCGGGTAATCGAGAAGATGTTGATTTGACGGACGTTGGCACTGGCGGCTAATTCGTTAATCAGCGGTTCGGAGTCAGGTTCGTCGGCAAATACACCCACCCATTTGCCGCGCAGTTGACCGAAGCTGTTGTAATCGTCGCGCTGCTCCACCAACATCCGCTTGCCGCGCACCAGATAAGTACTCGTGAAATCGACCCGGTTGGCCTGTGCCCAGTCAGGTTGCACACCCAATGCTAAATCGGCCTCACCGCGTTCCACAAACGCAATCGGGTCAGATGTCGTATTTGGCAATAACTCCGCCTTTACCCCCCAGCGCCCGGCCAGCGCTTCAATGAGGCGTATATTGGCATCATAGAGGCGTCGTTGGGCAAGGGGCGCGTCGTCGCCCGGCACGGCGATGCCAGCGATGCGAACCGTGCCATTGGATTGGATGCGCGGAATAGCATACTGCTGAGGATAACCGACACTGCCAGCGTACTGTGCGGGCGTGGGGGCGGCGTCACCGACGTTGGCCCACACCGGAATCATGTCTGCTGGAAAAGGGCGCGACGGGAAGTATTCGCTGTAAACATCGGGCAACGTGCCTGTGCTAGCCAGATATTGCAGCGTATGATCGACAAGATTGCGCATGTTAATGTCCTGACGGCGCATCACAACCGCGTAGGGTTCGGGCTGAACCACGTCTTCCAAAACACGTGTCACGTCGGGTTGTACCCGGTCGCGCAGGCGATAGCGCTTATCAACGACCCCGTCTACCTCGTTGTTGACCAATGCGACCATTGCTTGATCCAACGTGAGGAACGTCTGCATGTTGGCTGTGATGTTTTCCCGCCGCTGCCAGAAGCCAACGGCCTGTTCACTGTCAGTTCCTAGCACCACCCCCACACGCCGGTTGGCCATCTCTGGCAGGGATTGGGCTGCATCCTCGAAGCGTACCATCATAGCCTGATCGCCCCGATAATACGGCAGGCTAAACTCGAACCTGTCGTCCAGGTCACGCCGATGAACCTGGGCGGCTATCAGCAGGTCAACTTGCCCACTCAGCAGCATATCTTGCGCAGTTTGGCGCGTGACCTGAAGAAACACAGGGTCAACCCCCCAGGCCTCAGCCAGTTGGCGTCCTAGGGCGGCGTCGTACCCCTCTACCTCTCCTCGAATATTCAACTCCCCGAAGGGCGGCTCACTGTACAACATACCAATGCGCACCTGCCCAAGGCTTTGGATGGTTGTTGCCGTCGATTCAGTAATGAGTGCGTCTTGCACCGTTTGGTTGCTAGGGGGGAGTGGCGTTGGGGGTACCAGCGTGGGTACAGCGGGCACATCCTGTGCAGACAGCGGCCACGGCAGCACCCACACCAGCAGCAGTATCATCGCTAACAGTGGGAAAAATCGTCTCATCACAATTGCCTGCGTCTAACTTTGATAAAGGTCGTTGTTATGAACGTAATCAAGGACGGAGTTGGGTACCAGATAGCGCACACTCTTCCCCACAGACAGTTGCTCACGAACACGGGTAGCCGAAATACCGATGGGCGGCGCTTCAATCATGTCCACACGCGCCTGCAAACCGGGCATCACGTCCTCGTGCATGTATGGCTGAACGGGCCGTGTGGATGGGCGGCGCATAACAGCAAGACGGCAGTGTTCCACGATCTCCCCAGGGCGGCTCCATTTGGGAAAGCTCTTGAACGAGTCGCCACCCATAACAAAGTAAAGTTCGCTGTTGGGATACTGCTGTTCAATGATTTTCACCGTATCTACCGAGTAGTGGGGGCCGGGCCGTTCCACATCAACCAGGGTGAGTTGAAAACGGTCATTGTCAGCAATGGCCATTTCGATCATCGCAAGGCGATGTTCAATGGGTGCGAGTTGCTTGCCATCTCGGTGCGGCGGGTGAACAACTGGGGCGAATAACACCAGTCCCAGCCCGATGGTTTCTGCCGCGAATTCTGCCGCAATCAGGTGGCCATGATGAAGCGGATTAAAGGAGCCACCAAATATGCCAACGCGACCATTCTGCGGCGGGTTCAATCTGTCCACTCCAATTCGTAATCGCCAATGTGGACGGTATCACCTACCTTGACGCCAGCACCCACCAGCGCGGCTGTAATGCCCGTTGCTTCCAATACTCGCTGAAACCGCATAATTGCCTCTTCGTTTTCCCAGTAAGTCATAGACGCCGCCCGCTCAATGCGTTTGCCCTTTACGCGGTAGCCGCCATCATCTTCACGCGCAATCTCAAAGTCCAGGTCGTCCTCTGGCAGTTCGTACACGGCGGCATCTTCAGCGACGGTTGGCGTTTGTTCCGGCAGGTAGGCCATTTCCTTGAACATCCGCCCGATGAGTCCCTGAATGTTTTCTTGCGTTGCTGACGAAATCGCCATCGGGTTGGCTACCCCACGCGCAATCAGCCGCTCACGCACGGACGCCCACTGTGCCTGTGCATCCGGCAAGTCCATTTTTGTGAATACCACAATCTGCGGGCGGCTTTCCAGGTTTTCATCGTACAACGATAGTTCCACATTGATCTGGTTGTAGTCCGCGATTGGGTCGGCGCTGGTTCCGTCAATCAGGTGGATGAGCAGCCGTGTACGTTGAACGTGGCGCAAAAACGCATGGCCCAAACCCACGCCCATGTGTGCCCCTTCAATCAAGCCGGGTATATCCGCCACGACCAAATCCTGGTTGTCATAGATGACGACGCCGAGGTTTGGCTCAAGGGTGGTGAATGGGTAAGCCGCGATTTTGGGCTTTGCATTGCTTATCACGGAAAGCAGCGTGGATTTGCCCGCATTTGGCATCCCGACAAGCCCCACGTCCGCAATTAGCTTCAATTCCAGCGTCAGCCAGCGTTCCTCACCGGGTGCGCCCTTTTCCGCCATGCGCGGTGCCTGGTTAGCGGAGTTTGCAAAGCGCGCGTTGCCGCGCCCCGCCCGCCCACCGTGAACAAGCACCACTTCGTCATCACCACGGACGAGGTCAGCAATAACTTGCTGCGTGTCTGCATCGCGAATGACGGTTCCGGGTGGCACATCAATCACCATATCGTTACCAGCGGCACCTGTCTTGTTGCTGCTGCCGCCGCCTTTACCCGGCTTAGCCTTGAAGTGAACGTTCTTGTGAAAGCGCAGCAGCGTGTTAATTTTAGGGTTCACCCGCACAATAACGTGACCACCGCGCCCACCATCACCCCCGTTAGGGCCACCCTTGGGCACATACTTCTCACGGCGGAACGACATCATGCCGTCGCCACCGTCGCCACTTCTCACATATATCTTGGCTTCATCGAATTGCATTGGATTTGACTTTGACTTTTGTTAGGCGTCGCGGCCAGCGGTTTGGTGCAGGTCGCCGTGAATTTCAATCCACGTGGGTTTCGTTGAATCTCTCAGTACCCAACCTGCCGGGAGCTTTTGTATAAAACTGGCCACTTTCCATCGGTCGTCCTGTCGGTCGTAGACCATCTGATACACCAATGTTGCCTGACCCATGTCCTGAGTATGCAGCCGTTCATGGGACGTTGTGGTGTATGTAGCCAAACGGCGTTGGCTTTGGCTGTCAATCACAAGGCAGACATCGCCCGTTTCGGCAAAGTGGTGGACCTGCACCGTGTGCCCCGCACGTAAAACACCCTCAAACAGGGGCTGGCTCTCATCGCGAAACGCGACTTGCTCGGTAAACTGGCTTAGCATCTCACCCGTCAGGTAACGGCTTGCCCGCTCACGGCCACTTTGTGTAATCGCCGTATCTTGCAGCCAATGAACGGATTCCATGTAATCGCCGCGAACACGCTTGAGAACGTCCTCGGGGGCGATCCACTCGGATTGGGCCGACCCAGCACGAACCCGCTTCAGCCGTCTGGCCCAACTGACCGGGCGCTCACTCATTGCGGCTAAAATCACGAGGCTAATACAAACGATAGTAAACAATATGATGGTCATACGGGTGACAGGTTTCGGACGTAGACCTGTAATTTACCAATGAACGGCGTTGGGTTCAATGCTACTGTTCGGACGTGCCAACTTGCAGCGCCATCCATATCTTGTCACGCAGCTTGGTCAGGTTGAGGGGGCGGGGCATAAAGCCCGTTACCCGGGCGATTTTGAGGGCCATCACCACATCCGCTGAATCGTCAGACACGACGATGACGGGAAGATTGGCGGCCTTTGGGCGCTCTCGCAACTTTTGGATGAAAGCCCACCCGTGCATATCTGGCAAAGCGAGGTCAACAATGGCGACTGCAACGTCTTCGACTTCAAAGGACATGAGCGCGCTGGCACCGTCCTCGAAGATTTTCACATCCATCTGCATTTCTACGCGCAGTAAGTGTTCCACCGCCCGATGCTCTTCCAACAAGCCCACAACAAACACCTTGCGGCCTGCTAACTGGCCAGCGCCTGGGAACAGTGTGGGGTGCCCGGTGTGGACTTCAGCGGGCTTGCTAAGCACAGCAACTTCATACATAGAGACGAACGCCGCCTCAAATAACTGCGGTGCAACATCCTGCAACTGCTGCAACACGATTTCGGCGTCGTTCAGGTCTGTAAAGGGGGTTGCGCCCGGCCCCAGCACAACGACGGAATCGTCGCGGACGTCTGCATGAACAAAGCGGGATGTTTGCAACCGGGAGAGCGCATCACGGACGATATTGAATCGGTTCGCTGGGAGTGTTGTCGCAATGTAGCAGGCGCGCACGCGCTCTGAACCAGAGGCTGTGTCTGGCAAGTCGTGTACCAGCGTTACCCAGTTCCCGTCATACGTCAGCACGTAACCAGATGCCTTTAGGTTCTGTAGTTCGCCATCGGTAATCGCGTGGCCAAAGTCACGACGGTTATAGGGGCTTTCCTGGCTGCTAATGATGTCGAAGATGCGAGCATTCGGCAGCCGCACAACGCAAGCACCGCTTTGCAACACAAACACGTAATGACGTGGAATGGGCGACTGACTCAATTTGGCTTTTCCAGGCTACGGGTTTTAGGTGAACAACGACCTGATGTCTAGCCAACCCGCTCAATACGGGTTGGCTGTGGGGTAGACGGTGGCGTGCTTACAACTCAACGAAGTAAGAGTCGCAGGCTGCGTCAATTAGCTCTGGCGTGAGCTGCGGTGGTTCCTCGCGATACCCAGAGATGTCAATCAACTGTGACAGAATGTCACGCGGATGCACGAAGCGCAGGTCGCGGTCACGCCGGACGTACCATTCATTGATAAGGTACTTGAAGCCCTGCTCATCGTAGGGCACCTTCATGATTTTGCACATGATCTTGAACACATCGTGGAACTGTTGCAACGTCGGGTTGCCGACCTCGATTTTGTAGCGAATACGGCGCAGGAATGCTTCGTCCACAAGGTCTTTCGGGTCAAGATTTGTGGAAAACACAATCATTACGTAGAAGGGCATCTCGATTTTGCGACCATTCGCAAGGGTGAGGAAGTCCACACCCTTTTCCAGCGGCACAATCCAGCGGTTGAGCAGGTCAACCGGGCGCACCTGTTGGCGGCCAAAGTCGTCAATGAGGAACATGCCGCCGTTGGCCTTCATCTGGAAGGGGGCTTCGTAGTACTTGTTGATGTCGTCGTAAACCAGGTCAAGGCCAGCCAGTGTCAACTCACCACCCACCATAATCATGGGGCGCTTGATACGAATCCAGCGTGGGTCATTCACCAAGCCAGTTCCGAGCTTCTTAACCGTCTGGTCTTCAGAGATTTCGTGATTGATGCTGTCAAGCACCTGAACAACCTGGCCATCCACATCAGCAGCGAACGGGATGTACATGTCATCACCCAACACCAATCGCCCAATCTTTTCAGACAGCGTGGTTTTACCGTTACCCGGAGGGCCATACAAAAAGATAGACCGCTTGGAATTAATCGCTGGGCCGATCTTGCTCAGCATGTCATCGCCTACGACAAGGTTTTCCATCACGCGGCGCAGCAAACGCTGATTCACTTGTTTGTTGCGGTCGTTTTGCTGGTGCATGGCTTTTACGTAGGTTGTAATCGGCACAGGTGCCGGCCCTGCATATTGCGACCGCTCAATTGCCTCACGCGCCTTGGCACCGCCCTTTTCACCTATCATGTAGCGATAAGACGCTGACCCCAACTCACCACCGCCGCGGATCTCCACAAACTTTTCACGTTTGAGGAACTCCATCACGTCCTCGAGCACGTTCTGGTATGGCAGTCGAATGGCGTCTGCAATTTCATGGCCTTGCATAATGCCGTTGTAATACAAAATCTTGAGGACGAGGTCTGCAATCTGGAGCAGGTTCAGGCCTGTGTCCTCAATGCTGTTGAGTGGCGGCGGTGCCCATGCCTCAGCGCCATTATCGCTGTCGCTGAGTGAACCTGTACCCGGCGCGTCAGATAATGGGGCTACTGGGGTCGAAGATGTCGTTCGCCGGAGTGAACGGAGTTTGTTAGTTGAACTCGCAGGAGTGTCCGCCATGTTGTCACCTCTCTGTGGGTTTAGGGGTGTGGGTTATCATTGTTTTAGGAGCAAAGTATAGACTCCACAACAAGAGTATAAAGTTCGTTACGTTGTCACACAAGCACCTGAGGAAGAATTCAATTGAATCTTTACATAGCGCATGGGGCAGGGGATATGTCACAAGGGTCTCTTCTGAGAAAAAGAGGCCCTTGTGATGAGCTATTGTGCTTAAGCGGCGGGATGCAGCGAGCCATCGTCACCCCACTCGAGGCGGGTTTCGTCCTCGGTGTAGATGCGCGGCTTTTCTTCACCTTTAATCGTGGCCGCATTAACAACGATGCGGCTAATTTCGCTGCGGCCCGGTGTTTCGAACATCACGTCAAGCAGGCTGCTTTCGATGATGCTGCGCAGGCCACGGGCACCCGTCCCACGCTTCAATGCGAGATCAGCGGCAGCTTCTAAGGCGGAGTCCTCGAATACCAATTCGACATTGTCCAGGGAAAGCAGCTTCTTGTACTGCTTGATGAGTGAGTTCTTCGGCTCCGTCAAAATGCGAATCAAGGACTCGCGATCCAGCGGTTCCACGCTCACAAGGACAGGCAAGCGACCGATGAGTTCTGGAATGAGGCCGAAGGCCATGACATCTTCCGGATTGATCTGGCGCAGGAGTGAGGTTTGATCCATGGTATTGCGCTTGGAGGATGAGCCGAACCCAATTTGGCCCTTCATGCCAATACGCCGCCCGATTTCTTCCTCAATGCCGTCGAACATGCCGCCACAAATGAACAGAATGTTCGTTGTGTCGATTTGCAGGAAGTCTTGGTGGGGGTGTTTGCGTCCACCTTGCGGGGGCACATTGGCCATCGTGCCTTCGATGATCTTCAGCAGGGCTTGCTGTACACCCTCACCGCTCACATCACGCGTGATAGATGGGTTGCCGTTCGTCTTGCGGGCAATCTTGTCGATTTCGTCAATGTAGATGATGCCGCGCTCCGCACGGGCAATGTCGCCATCTGCTGCCTGGATGAGGCGTAGCAGAATGTTTTCGACATCTTCACCCACGTAACCGGCTTCAGTCAGCGCAGTGGCGTCTGCAATACAGAAGGGAACGTCTAACAGGCGCGCCAGGGTTTGCGCGAGCAACGTCTTACCGCTGCCCGTCGGGCCAATCATCAGGATGTTGCTCTTTTCCAACTCCACTTCAGCGCCCAGCGCCTCACGCATTTTGATGCGTTTGTAGTGGTTATAGACGGCGACACTCAGCACACGCTTGGCGTGTTCCTGCCCAACCACATAGTCATCAAGGTGCGTCATGATGTCTTTGGGGGCAAGCAATTGATCCGTCTGGAAGTCTGCAACTTCGGGCGCGCCCTCAATCTCATCCTCAAACAGGATGCGGTGGCAAATCCCTACACAGTTATCGCAGATGAATACCCCGTTGGGGCCGGCTATCATGCGGTTCACTTCACCGTAGTCCCGGCCACAAAACGAGCAGCGTTGTTGGGTATCGGTCGGGGTCATGATGTTTTCTCCTTTTCAGGTGCTTCCAACACGGAGTCGATAAGACCGTATTCGGCGGCCTCGTGCGCGTTCAGGTAGATGTCACGGTCAAGGTCATGCTCAATCTTGTCAACAGACTGGCCCGTGTGATTCACAAAAATCTGGTTCAGGCGTTCCTTCAGGCGCATAATCTCGTTGGCCTGGATGACGATGTCTGACGCTTGACCCTGTGCGCCACCCAGCGGTTGGTGCATGTGAATTGTGGCGTTGGGTAGGGCATAGCGCAGCCCCTCGCTGCCGGCGGTTAGCAGCACAGTGCCAAAGCTAGCCGTAATGCCAACGGCTACGGTGCTTACCGGGGACACAATTTGCTGCATCGTGTCGTAAATGGCCATTCCAGAATACACCACGCCACCGGGCGAGTTGATGTACATCTGGATTTGGCGGTCAGGATCTTCACGATCCAAAAACAGAAGCTGGGCGACAATCAGGTTAGCGACCTGGTCGTTGATGCCCATTCCCATAAAAATAATGCGCTCTTTAAGCAGCAGGGAGTAGATGTCGTAGGCGCGTTCACCACGGCTGCCTTGCTCGATGACCATCGGGACAATGTTGCGGACGTCCATCCTGTGTTTCTCCTCTTGGGTTAGGATTGTTCGGTTTCGTTTGTAGATGTCGAGTCCTCGTTCACCAGGGACTCGTCGGCTTCTGGGTCAATTTCTGGTGCCGCTTCCTCGTCTGAGCCGGTGTTTGGCTCGGCGTCTTCGGCATTCGCGGTTTCAGTATCGCCCGTTGTGAGTTCTGGTGCAATGCCGCGCCCAATTTCAGCAATACGGTCGATAATGCGCTGTTCGAGCAGGTTGTTGCTCACGTTAGCCCGCATCTCCGGGGTGTCGAACAGACTACGATAGGTTTCTGCTTGCTCACCGAATTGGGATAAAACGCGATTGATTTCCGCTTCAATCGCTTCGTCATCAACAGTCAACTGCTCTGCCTCAAGAATACCACGCATGACGAGCGAACGTTTAATAAAACTTTCTGCGCTGTCACGATACGTTTCGTCGTCTGCAAGGTCTTCTCGCGATTTTTGTAGCAAGCGCAGGTAGTCTTCAGGGGCTAAGCCAAGCTGCTGGGCTGTTCCCTCGACCATGTCATCAATGCGATTGATGACCATTTCTCGCGGGAAGGCAAATGTACCGCGCTCGGCAAGCTCATCCATCACCTTTTCAACGTACTCGCTCTGGTAATTCTGCTCAACCTGAGTGGTAATGTTTTCTCGTAGGCGGGAGCGTAGTTCTAACAAGGTGAGCGGTTCGTCTTCCTCTTCTGTTACGCGCTCGGCAAAAGCATCATTGAGTTCGGGTAGCGTCACGTTCTCTATAAGATCGACTTCTACAACGAAGCGAACCTTACGTCCCGCAATCGAACCATAACGCTCTTCGTCCGGGTAGGTAATCACGAACTCACGGTCTTCGCCCGCTTTTACACCCACAAGTGCGTCTGCAAAGCCCGCTACCGGCTCACGCTCAGGGTCAAGGTAAATCTCGGAGGCGTGTTCGTGAATGTCGGCATTCGAGTGGTCATAGCCGTATTCGTCATGTTCGTCATCTATATCGGCTATTTCTTCTTCATCGTCTGCCACAGCTTCGTCGTCTGCCACAGTTTCGTCGTCTGCCACAGCTTCGTCGTCTTCATCAACGAAGTACCCATGCACATCGCCTGTCACCCTATCGCCCATCTTAGCCGGATGCATGCTTTCTTCGACGAGGGCATGTTCCTCTTGCAGGCGGCGCAGCGCATCGTCAACGTCTTTGTCTTCCACAGCAGGGGCTTCAAAGTCCACACGCACGGTGCGGTAGTCCCCTAACTCAACCGTGGGTTGCAGGGGAACCGTGAAGACAAAAGTGGGAGCCGGTTCTAGTTGGAAGTCTTCGAGTTGGCCGCTGGTGTAGGGTTCTACCTTGGACTCGTCCAGTGCTTGCCGATAGATGTCATTGCCAAGTTCCTCAATGGCCTCTTCAAGAATGGGGCCTTCACCGACATAGTTGACAAGAATGCGGTAGGGTGCCTTGCCTTTGCGAAAGCCAGGGATGTTAACCTGCTTGGCGATCTTTTTGGCTGCCTCTTTTTTGGCGTCTTCCAGGCGCTTAGGCTCAATTTCTACCTTGAGGCGAGCCACGTGGTTTTCCAGTTTTTCCGTCTGAACATTCAAGGGATGTCCGTCCTTACCAATCGACTTTGTCTGCGTGGGGTAGCAGATAGCTAGAATAAACAAAAAGGCGCTAGGCGCGCCCTTGTGAAGATGTGAGTGAGGAAGGAGGGACTCGAACCCTCACCTCAAAGAGACATGATCCTAAGTCATGCGCGTCTGCCAATTCCGCCACTTCCCCACATCGCTAACGCAAGATTATAAGCTGACCGCCGAAGCGCCTCAAGGGGTGATTTATTTGAGGTTAATTTCTGATATATCGCCAACATTCGTCGTTTTGTTCACCTGGCCGAGTATGGTTTTGAGAACGAGTTGAGCGAAGCGGAACAGCGCTTCGATTTGTTCAATGCGCTCAAGGTACAGTTCGGCGAGTTCACGGTCTTCCTGGGCCATTTTATTTAGCCGCTCACGGATGAGCGCGGCGTTCTCATCTAACGAGGCGATGGCCCGCTCCACGTCGCGCATTTCACGCCCGCTTAACACGTTACTGATAATCTGCCAGAAGTCGGTTTCGGCCTCGTAGTACTTGCGCCGGTCGCTGCGATTGGGTGCCCACACCCGGCGAACCATGCCTAGATGCTCCAGCGTGCGCAGATTGGTACTCACACTTGCCTTAGAGATGTCCAGCCGTTCAACAAAATCGTCCAGGCTGAGCGGTTCTGGGCTAAGCAGTACGGTGGTATAAAGCTGGCCCATTACCTTGCTAAAGCCAAAATAATCAGAAAGCTGGCCCAGCCCGTCCAGGAGGTCATCGTGGACGGCTTTTAGGGATGGGTCGGTAGATTGCGGGAGCGAATCGGACATGACTGCATTACCTTAGATGAAAAACGTGTTTTCGTCACGACCGTTTGCTGGGATGTATTGGCCATTTGGGGAAGGCTGGTCGTCGTTCGTTACGGTGCTTCACGAGCAAATCGTGATGATTAGATTGTATCAGGTTAATGAAGCGATGCAACCAATGCCCAATTAGTCGTACCGCAGGGCATCAATTGGGTTCAGGTTGGCCGCACGCCATGCCGGGTACAGGCCGGAAGCAACGCCGATGGCGGTGGAAAGCCCAACTGCCAAAACGATACTCGTGACATTGAGGCCGACGTTGAACGCTGGGATCAGTCGGGACACGGCTGTACTCCCTAACATGGCAATCAGTATGCCCACAACACCGCCAATCAGGGATAGTGTGATGGCTTCCATGACAAACTGGAACAGGATCGTGCCTTTGGGTGCGCCAACGGCTTTGCGAAGGCCGATTTCTTTGGTGCGCTCTGTGACGGTAACCAGCATGATATTCATGATGCCAATGCCGCCCACAATCAAGGATATGCCGGATATCGCCGCCAGAAAGTACGTCAACGCGCTCAAGATGCCACCAAATGTGTCCAGCAGGTCGTCCTGGGTCGAGATGGTAAACGTGTCCTCGTCGGCAAAGCTGATGTCGCGCTCTTCGCGCAGTACCTCTGTGATTTGCTGTACCATTGGCTCGATAACGTCTTCGCTGGGCGCACCCAGGATAATTTGCGTGACAATGCCTTCACCACTCAGGCTGAGGTTGCTTGCTAGCCGCGTTTGCGCGGTGCGCATCGGCACAAAAATGGCGTTGTCCAGGTCACCGAAACCCAGTCCGCCGCGGGGTTCCATCACACCAATGACGCGAAAGTTAATGCTGTCAATGCGGATAGACTGCCCGACGGGAAACACCCCCGGCGGGAATATGTTTTGCACAGTAGAAGAACCCAGAACCGCGACGCGGGCCGCCCCTTCATTGTCGTTCGCGTCGATGTAACGTCCGGCAACCACAGCGCGCCGCTCGACACGGACGTATTCTTCCGTGATGCCGTAAATGCCTGGGTCCGTTGTGCGCTCTTCATAGTTCACGGTCGGGCCGCTTACATCCACGAAAGCCGTGACCCACTCAGCATCTGGCACCCGTAGCGGGTCACTGAGCGCGTCCAGGTCGCTCTGGGTCAGGTCTTCAAAGCCGCCTCTGTCGCTTCTGGCACCAAACACGGCCACGATGTCCGTGCCAATGGCGCTAAACTCACCGACCACGTAATTTTCAAACGCGCGCCCAACAGAAAGCAGCAGCACGACGGACGACACACCGATTGTGATGCCAATCATGGTTAAAAAGGCGCGCAATCGGTTGGCCATGATGCTGGTCAGGGCAAGGCGCAGATTCTCGATGATGGTGTATAGGCTGAACATTGTTGCTTTCCTCGGAGCGACTTAGTCTGCGCGTAGGGCGTCAATGGGGTTTTTGCGGGCGGCCTGCCACGCCGGGTAGAAACCAAATAATATGCCGATGGTCACGCTGACACCCGTTGCCAGAATAACTGAGTCGGCCTGTACGGACATATTCAGCGACCGCACCAACGCCGTTCCAGCAGTGGCAAAAGCGGTACCCAGCGCGATCCCCAAAAAGCCACCTAACAGTGATAAGACAACACTTTCAAAAAGGAACTGCAACAGAATATCCCGCTGCTTGGCTCCAATCGCCTTACGGATGCCGATTTCCTTGGTGCGTTCCGTCACGGAAACGAGCATGATGTTCATAATGCCAATGCCGCCAACCAACAGCGATGTGCTGGCGATGAGTGCGAGGAAAACTGTCAGGTTGCTGGTGATCCCATTCAGCGAATCAAGCAAGTCAGATTGATTGACAACAGCGTAGTCTTGCTCACCGTCGAAGCGTATATCGTGTGCCTCGAACAGGTAGCCCTCAATGGCCTGAACAGTAACATCCGTCTCATCTTCGTTGGCGGCTTGCAGGTATATCGCATCCAGTTTGTAGCCGCCGTCGCGCGTCCGCGATTCGCCGGACGGGGCAAGCCGCTGCTGCGATGTGCTGATCGGAATAAACAAGACACTGTTGTCGTCGGTAAGGCCCGTCGTATCTTCCATGACGCCAACAACCGTGAAGGCTGTGTCCGAAAAGCGTACCGTTTCCCCAACGGGGTCAAAAAAGCCATCGTCTAGCTCACCGAAGAGGTCTTCGGCTACATCCCAGCCCAGTACGGCTACCCGCTCCTCGTTATCCACGTCCGCTTGCGTGATGAAGCGGCCAAACTGGGGCAAATAATCGCGCAGTTCAACGTAGGACGGCGTAGCTCCATAGCTGACCTGATTTGTGATGCTTTCGCTTTCGTAAACCAAGTTGCCACTCAGGCGATGCAAAGGCGCTACACCCGTCACTGAGGGCAGCGCTGCTAAGTCCAGGGCTTCAGCGGTTGTCAGGGGTTCGATTCGTTCACGGGTGGGGCTGGTGGGCGCAGCAGAGCGCACAACGACAAGATTCGTGCCAAGGCTGCTGAACTGGCTGGCAATCAACCCCTCAATGCCCCGGCCCAGGCTAATTAGACCGATCACAGAGCCAACACCGATGATAATGCCCAGTGTGGTCAGGATAGCCCTGAAGCGGTTGATGATTAAGCTGTCGAGTGCGATACGCAGCACTTCCATAGTCTCCTAAAACCTTTCTGTACCCAACAGCGACGGGAACCACCGCCTTTAGGCGGTGTGGGGAAGTCGCTATTGATTGGACTTTAGTCTTGTTTTT
>CAWUJQ010000020.1:0-26183 GCA_963922445.1 uncultured bacterium | reverse complement strand
TCGTCTGATGCTTGCACGATAAATATTTGCATTGGCCCGGTAACGCCAGCTTCCGCGATGTACTCAAAGCGGATGCGCTGCTGTGGGCTGTTGGCATCGTGGCCGAGTTCGTATACATGAAACGGATTGTAAGGCAGGTATTCGCGTGGTGCCCGCCCGTTGATAAAGAGGAGTGGGGTTGCGGGTTCGGGTACGTCGACGGGCAGGCCAAATTCGTCACTGTGCAGGTAAAACAGGTCGCGGCGGCGCACATCGTCTACGGCTAGATTGCCTTCCACAACAAACGCCAGCGGCCCACTGTACTCGCCCTCTGTCTCAGCAAATTCACCCGGTTGCAGCGTGAGAGTCTCTAGCGTGTTAGGCGGGGGCAACTGCGGGATGCCCGCCTCCACAAACTCTGGCGTTGCACCCGTTTGCCACCAGATGATCGCGACCACGGCAATCGGTGCCAGTGCCGCAATCAGCGCAACAATGAAGATGTTGGTCACCTGTGCGCGGGATGGGCGTCGGCGCGGGTTGGCGGTCACGGGGGTTAATCCTGGCGAGGCACAATTTCGATCCAGATTGGGTTGCCACCGCGCACGGCAAACGTCAGACTGATGAGCCATTTGAGCAAGCCGTACTTTTTATTGAGGCGGGCGTTGGCTCTTTGTGCAGTTGGCGTCCCTTTTTCGTGCAGGGTTGCCGTGCCTGCTGAACGCGCTTCACTCAGCGCGTTTCCGCGTGCGTCGCTTGGGCTAACGTACACATCACCGTTGCGACGAATATGCTTGACCTTGCCTGATTCGTCCAGTGTGTAAAGGTATATCGTTTTGCCATCCATTGCGAACCACACAGGCCGGCTAACTTCGGTGCCGTTTTTGCGATAGGTGGTCAGGTTCATGTACTGGTGACCTTCTAGCAAGGCGAAATGCCCGAGTTGCTCTTGTGTGGCGACCATGATGCCTCCTTGTGGCTGTGATATTCATTACGATCTGTAGTATACAGACACAGCCAATGGACAACGTTAGTTGCTCGCTAGAATTTCCTCAACGTCTGGGCCAACCACAATTGCGATGTCTTCCGAGGTTTGCCCATCCGTCCCGGCAAGGATGCGTTCACGCGGGAGGCCCATGACTGCGGCAAGGTAACGACTCGTCCACGGGTTACCCGTGTAGTCCATGATGACCGTGTTGGCACCATCGGGTACTTCGGTATTGCCAACTGAAACGATCGCGACGCCGGATGCGTTTGCGTTGAGCCAATCGCGGGTGGTTCCAGCAAGCCCGGTTGTGGTGGTGTTGTTGAAGATGATAACCGTTGCACTCTCTTCCAGCGCACGTTCACGTAACTCGTCTACGCTTAGGCTTGCGTTTTGCGGGTTGAACGTGTCTTGAATCAGCGCGGAGATGGACGCGGGCACAGGCAGCAAGATGTCGTTACCGTCGTCATCTTTGGCCAGCGTGACGTGCAGGTTATTGATGGTGCCAAGCTGCACATTCTCTGAGTCAATGGTCGTAGAGACCAGAGCAAGGTCTAGCGCTTCCTCAAACGTCAAATCTGTGCGGATGTTGTTGCCCAGGTCTTCCCACAGGGCTGGGGCACGCGTCACCAGGTTGGTAATGCCCCCTGCGCTTACGACTTCGCGCTGTACAGCTAAAATAACCTGCTGCTGGCGACGGGCGCGGTCAAAGTCAGACCCCTGTGTTTTACGGGTGCGGGCGTACTGCAACAGGCGTTCGCTATCCAGGCGTTGGCAGCCTTCCTCGAAGTTCACTTCAATAAAACCATAGCCTTCGTCTGGGTAGAACGGGTCGTTGATGGGTTGCGGAATGCATATTTCCACCCCGTTGGGGGCGACCGCGTCGACAACGCGCAAAAACACATCAAAGTTGACCAATACATAGTGGTCAATTTCCAGGCCCAGGTTTTCCTCGACGGTTTTCATCGCCAAAGCAGGGCCACCACCCGGATAGCCGCCGGAATCACCAAGCACGTTAGCGACGTTGATTCGAGCCTCTTGTGACCCCGGAATCGGCACGTACAGGTCACGGGGAATGGAAAGCATGGCTGCTGTGCCGCGTGCGGGTTGGATTTCAACCACGATCATTGTGTCTGTGCGGAAGTATTCGGTATCAGCGCTTTCGACGGCGCTGCGCTGATCAATGCCCAACAGTAGCACTGTAAGCGTACGTGGCCCAACCCGTTGCAGCGCGCCGCGTACCAGCGCGTTCAGGTCATCCACATCGGTGATGACCTCAGCCGTTGGTTCTACTTCAGCAGATTCAGACTCAGTGGCAGGGGTTGCACTGGCAGCGGGCAGCGGCTCAGCTTGCGCTGCCGCAGGCTCTGCATCAGCGACAACCGCGGGGGGGACGGTTGCTGTTGGGCGAATATTGGCGAAATTGGGTAAGTCTGGCAGTTGTAACCCGCTGTCCAAATTATCCAATTGAAGCTGCCTTGCAGACACGAATGCGCCTGCCGAACACGCAACGGTGCCCACGAACCATACAAAAACGCCTAAACCAACCATCCAACCAGGAATACGCATAACCGGCTCCGCGACAGGTACTAACATAACGCGGCGCATTATAGCCCAAAGCCGTTGAATGAGTACCGATAGAATTCAGGCTTCACAAACTGGCCACAAGCGTCAAAATTGGCAGCTAGAGCCTCCAGAGTTTGTTAAAATGGCGTTTGTCGTATTGCATAGCATCGCTTATCAAATCGGAGGTGAACCCATGTCTGAAACGTTTGACAAGCTGAAGGCCGTTCTTGCCCAGAAGAAGACCCTGACCAACGACGAGGTTGAGAAGATGGTCGCGGAACACGGCGAAATGACTGACGAGGAAAAGATCGAATTGGAAGCGCAGAAGCTAGAGGCCGAAAAAGCCAACAAGAGCGAAGAAGTCACCCTGGACGATTACCTTGCTGCGCTTAAGGTGCTGGATAGCGCCGAAGAAGGCAGCGAAGACTATAAGCAAGCCGAAGCTAAAGTGGAAAAGTATGAAGCAGGTGGATAACCGATGACAACACTCCCGGCCAGTGATACCCAACCCATCCTTGCCGCAACACCAACGCGATCAGGCATCAACCCCTGGCTCGTGCGGATTCCGTTGTTGTTGGTGTTAGGCGGCATGTTGACCGTGATTGCATTGACCGTGCTGTTAGTGATGTTCCAGTTGAATGTGATGGGGCGAATTGCGCCGGGAGTGAGTGCTTATGGCATTGAGTTGGGGGGGCTGACGCAGCCCGAAGCTGCCGCCGCCCTACAAGATGTGTTCACCTACGCGGATGATACGGTGTTCACCTTCCGCTATGAGGAGGAGTTCTGGCAGTTCACAGCAGCCCAACTCGGTGTGAGCCTAGATGCCCATGCGACTGCTCAAGCTGCATTTGACGCCAGCACGGACGACACGCCGCTGCCGTTGGCCGCACAAACGCGGGCGTGGGTCAGTGGGATTAATGTGCAGCCAGTGGTTCGCTTCGATGAAAGTACGGCCCGCGCCGAACTTGAAGCCGCGGCCCGTGACTTTTCGCGTGCGCCGCAGGACGCGCAACTCGTCATCAACGGGCTGAATGTGGAGACGGTGCCTGCACAAACGGGCCTGGCCATTGACGTAGACGCTGCCGTTGCTGAGCTGCGAGAACGCGTCAGGGCGCTGGAACCGGGTGGAGAAATCACCCTGAATGTGGTCGAGTCGCAACCGAACGTGGTGGATGTGGAATCCACCGCCGCCTATATCCGGACTGCGATCAACGCACCGATTCTACTCGTGGCTAACGACAGTGATGGCAACCTGCTTGGCCCATGGACGGTTACACCGCAGCAAATCGCTGCATTGTTACAGGTTATGCCGACCACCGATGAGACGGGCAATCCGTCCTACACAGTTGATATTGACATGGACGGGTTTGCGCCTTACCTGGAGTCACTCGCCCCTGGACTAATCGTCCCGGAACGAGATGGCCGCTTTGTGTTTAATGACGAGCGCGGTGAACTAGAAATACTCGTCCCAGCACGGGATGGCCGCACCCTGGACGTTGCAGCGACCATCGAGCGCATGGAAGCGGCCGTCTTTAGCGTGGACAAGCGGACTGTGGAACTCGCATTTAATTTCACGCGTCCGCGCTATCACAACGACATTACAGCGGCTGAGCTTGGCATTACCGAGATGGTATCGAGCAGCCGGACGTTTTATACCGGCAGCACGGCGGCCCGTCGGCACAACATCGAAAATGGCGCATCCTTTTACAATGGTGTGATTATTGCCCCAGATGAAACGTTCTCGTTTAACGACATCGTCGGAGACATCTCTGAGGAGACCGGCTTCGTAGAGGGGGCGATTATCTTCGGTGGCCGCACGGTGAATGGCATTGGTGGTGGTGTCTGTCAGGTGAGTACGACGGCGTATCGGGCGGCGTTCTTCGGTGGCTACCCGATCAAAGTGCGCTTTTCGCACGGTTATCGGGTGTTCTACTATGAACTGGGCAATGTGGGGCCGGGCCTGGATGCTGCGATTTTCACGCCTACGGCGGACTTCCAGTTTGTGAACGATACGGCATACCACCTGCTCATTGAGACTGAGTTCATTCCCGATGAAGATGCGATTGAGTTTCGCTTTTACAGCACCAACCCCGGTCGCACGGTTGAGGTGAGCGAACCGATTGTGCGCAACGAGATTCAGGCGGGTTCTACAATCTACGAGGCGAACCCAGATTTGCAACCCGGCCAGCAGTTACAGGTAGACTGGGCGCAGACGGGCGGTGATGTGGTGGTTACACGTACCATCCGAGACGAACAGGGCAACGTGCTAGAACGAAATGACTATGCCACGCGCTATGAGCCTTGGTCTGCGGTGATTCAAGTAGCGCCCGGTGACCCACGCCTGTCGCAGAACTCGTGATCTAACAGCACCATGATGTATAGGCAGCAGGTTTCGATTATCCGAAGCCCTGCTGTCCTGGTTTGCTGCGGAACCATGCAGCGAATCAGGCACCGTCCGCCTAACAACTTTTCCCACATAGTGCAACAAACGCTCCCAATTCCACCAAATTGCGCCATCTATTTGACATATACGCAATTCATTTCTAGTATGGGCGGACACTGACCTACCTTTTCAGAAAGTAATTTTATGACAAATACACTAGGCATTGGTGTCATTGGTATGGGGTGGATGGGGCAGGTTCACTCCCGTGCGTATTCGCAAGCCGCTGTTCGATTTCCAGATTTGCCGATACGCCCATCACTCGTCATCTGCTCAGACAATGTGAGTGAACGGGCGGAAAGCGCCAAGCAACTGCTCGGCTTTGCGCAAAGCACCACTGATTGGCGTGAAGTTGTGGCTCACCCAGACGTGCAGATCGTGAGCATCACAACTCCCAATCACCTCCACCTCGAAATTGCCCAGGCCGCTGCCGCTGCGGGCAAGCACATCATGTGTGAAAAACCCGTCGGGCGCTATCCCAGTGAGACGGCGCAAATCGAAGCCGCTGCCCGCGAAGCTGGCATCTTCACGTTTGTTGGGTTTAACTATCGTTGGGTGCCGCTCGTACAACATGCCAGGAAGCTAATCCAGGCTGGCAAACTTGGCGACATCACGCACTACCGTGGCCGGTTCTTCTCGATGTATGGCAGCAATCCATATGGATTGATGTCTTGGCGCTTCGATAAAAACGTCGCGGGGTATGGCGTCCTTGGTGACATCATGGCGCACACGGTGGATATGGCGCTGTTTATGGCTGGCCCAATTAAAAGTGTGAGCAGCACCGCCCACACATTCATCAAGGAGCGCCCCCTGCCAATACCGGGCAAGGGAACGCACTACTCTGTCGGCAAACCGGGCGATCCAACGGGTGAGGTTACAAATGAGGACTACGCGGGCGCGCTGGTGGAATTTGAAAACGGCGCACGTGGCACGCTGGAGGTGTCCCGCACGATATTTGGCCCCAAAAACGAGTTTGCCTTCGAACTAAACGGGACCAAGGGCGCGTTAAGCTGGGACTTCGAGCGCATGAACGAACTCAAGCTGTACTTGCCCGGTGAAAACGGCCTGCACGACGGCTTTGTTCGCCTGGTGGGTGGTGACCAGTATCCGTATCATGGCAACTTTAACCCCGGTGAGGGGTCAGGCATTGGCTATGAGGATTTGAAGACCATCGAAGCCTACGAGTTCTTGAAAGCAGTGGCCGCTAACGAGCAACATGAACCCAGCTTCGCCGCTATCCTTGACGTTGCCAAAGTCCATGCCGCCATGACTCGCTCTTGGGAGAGCAAAACCTGGGAAGACGTAACCGACATTCCGGTTGAGCAAACCACATAAAATTAATACCTTTGATAAGTTGAGGAGCCAGCATGTTTCAGCCGTTCAAAAAGCAGGAAACGGTACGCCTGACGATGGCTCAGGCGCTAATCAAGTTTTTGCAGGTGCAGTACAGTGAATACGATGGTGAAGAGCAGCGGTTCATCCCGGCGATGTGGGGTATCTTCGGGCATGGTAATGTAAGCGGGCTGAGCCAAGCCTTGTGGGAACACGGCGACGATCTGCCGTACTACCAACCGACAAACGAGCAGTCGATGGTTCATGCAGCGTCCGGGTTTACACGTACCAAACTACGCCTGCAAACCTACGCCTGCACCACCTCCATTGGCCCTGGTGCGACGAATATGATTACAGGCGCGGCAACGGCACACATCAACCGGCTGCCCGTACTCCTGCTGCCCTCGGACTACTACGCGACCCGCTTTCAAGGGCAGGTGCTGCAAGACATTGAACACCCTATTTCGATGGATATGAGTGTGACGGACTGCTTTCGTGTGGTCAGTCAATTCTTTGATCGCATTACACGGCCAGAGCAGATTTTGTATGCCCTGCCAGAAGCCATGCGCGTCATGACCGACCCGGTTGACGCTGGCCCCGCTACCCTTGCCCTGCCGCAGGATATTCAGAGTGTTGCCTTTGACTATCCGGTGAACTTCTTCAACAAGAAGGTGTGGCGCATTGAACGTCGCCAGCCGGACGCACTCCGCGTTGAGGAAGCCATTGACCTGCTCAAGACGGCCCAACGCCCGTATATCCTGGCAGGGGGCGGCGTCCACTACTCCAAGGCGTGGGCCGAACTGCGCGAGTTTTCTGACACGTTTGGCATTCCTGTTGGCGAAACCCACTCCGGGCGCGGTGCGCTGCGCGAGGAATCTGCGCTGTTGATTGGCGGCAGTGGGCACACCGGGACGCCGCTTTCTGGCAAGTACGCGACTGAGGCCGATGTCGTGTTCTTGATTGGTACCCGATTGGCAGACTTCGCCACGGGGTCATATTCTGCATGGCAAAACCCGGACGTGAAGTTCGTCAGCATTAACGTGAGCAGTGCCCACGCTCACAAGCTGGGCGCGTTGCCCATCACTGCTGACGCTCGCGAAACCCTCCGCAAGCTGATTGCCGTGGGTAAAGAAGCGGGCGTCAAACCGAACTCCGGCTATGTGGAATCGCTGGCAGTAGACCGTGAGGCATGGCTCCAGCAAAAGCAGACGGAACTGTACGTACAGGCACCCGATGAGCGCATCAATCAGGCCCAGGTCATCGGCATCACCAATGAGGCCATGCAACCCGGTGATACGCTTGTGTGCGCGGCTGGCACCCCACCCGGCGACCTCCACCAGTTGTTTGAGGCCACGGGCGGACGGATTTTGCATTTGGAGTTTGGCAACTCTTGCATGGGCTACGACATTCCGGGGGGTATTGGGGTGCGACTCGCACGCCCGAACGATGGGGAGGTGTATATCTTCCTGGGGGATGGTAATTACATGCTGCACCCGATGGAATTGAAGACCGCCATACAAGAAAACCTCAAGCTCACGGTGATTTTGCTCAACAACGATGGTTACCAGTCGATTCACGGGCACCAGAAGGCACTCGTCGGCCACAGCTTAGGCAATGAGTTCCGGGTGCGTGATGCGGAGTCCGGTAAGCTAGATGATGGTGACTTCGTAGAGATTGATTACGCCCAAAATGCGGAAAGCGTCGGTCTACGCGCTTGGACAGCAACCACTGAGGACGAACTCAAGCAGGCGCTCGCCGAGGCCCGCGAGGAAACGCGCTCCTGTATGATTGTTGTTCCCATTGAGCGCTACACCCGGCTTGCGCGGTCAGGCATTTGGTGGGACGTGTTTGGTGCAGAAGTCACGGACGACCCCACGACGCAAAAGCTTGTGGCAGAGCGTGAGGCCGGGCGTGATGGCCAGCGCTTCTACTGGTAGGGGACGTTTTAATGACTGCTGGTTTTGATCTCATTACAGTTGGGCGCGTGTCCATGGATTTGTTTTCACTACAAATTGGCGCGCCCTTCACTGCAATCGAAGCGTTTGATACAGGCGTTGGGGGCAGTCCCATCAATATTGCTATTGGTTCGAGTCGGCTTGGGCTGCGCACGTCTGTGCTGACAGCCGTAGGCGCTGACCCGGTGGGTGATTTCGTGCTGAGCTTCCTCAATAACGAGGACATCGACACAAGCCTGGTGCCCCACAAAGCCGACGCACGAACTGGTATGGCCGTCCTTGGCATTGAGCCACCGGATAAGTTCCCGCTTGTGTTCTATCGCGAGAACCCAGCAGACATTCACCTGACGATTGACGACGTGATAGATGCCCCGATTGCAGACACACGCGCCCTGCTCCTTTCCGGCACAGCCCTCAGCCGGGGCAGCGCCCGTGACGCGACCCTGTACGCCGCAGAGGTCGCCAGAGACGCGGCAACGACGGTATTCATCGACCTTGACGTGCGGCCTGACCAATGGGCACACCCGCGAGGGTACGGGCTTAACGTTCGTACAATTATACCGTCAGCAGACGTGGTCATTGGCACCGAAGAGGAATTCTACGCGGCACTCTCTTCCACGCCCGACCGTGTGATGAAATCCCCGCCGGATGCTCCAATCGCGGCTGAGTTGGAAGCGCTGCTGGCAGCCCTCGTCACCAAACAACCGGAAACCGTTCTCGTCGTGAAGCGTGGTGCGCGGGGCGTCAGTATTTTTCATGACGGGCAGGTCGAGGATATCCCCGGCTTCCCAGTCGAGGTTGTGAATACCGTGGGCGCTGGAGACGCATTTGCCAGCGGCTTGATCTACAGCTATTTGCAGGGCTGGGATTGGTTCCGTATTGGACGGTACGCCAATGCCTGCGGCGCGTTGGTCGTTACACGGCACGGCTGCGGCAAGGCAATGCCCTACCCATACGAAGTTCAAACATTTATAGCAACAAGAGAGGCAGAAGACTCATGACAAACGAACACCTCATCCACTCCAATTATGACCAGCAAATCGTGATTGACGTGACGCCAGAAAGCGCTAATTGGGATTACCTGAGTTACCGCGTCATCAACCTCAAAGCGGGTGAAAGCTATACCCACCAAACAGATGGCACAGAAATCGCCCTCGTACCGCTGCAAGGCAGCGGCACCGTTCGCGTTGATGAGCAAACCTTCGACATAGCTCGTAAAGGGGTATTCGAGGAGCCACCGCACGTTCTTTACGTTCCGCCGCGCCACGAAATCACCGTTGAGTCAGATAATGGCTTTGAGTTTGCGGTAGGCGGTGCGCCCGCCGAGGGTAAGTATCCTGTGCGCCTGTTCACTCCGGACGAAATTAAGCAAGAGGTGCGTGGAGGCGGTGCGGCTACGCGCCAGGTCAACCACATCTTGGCCCACCCGCTGCCTGCTGAACGCTTGATCTTGTTTGAGGTGTATGTGCCGGGTGGCGCGTGGTCGGGCTATCCGCCGCACTGCCATGACCGCTACGGCGATTCCGCTTACCTCGAAGAAACGTATTACTTCCGCATGACGCCCGAAAACGGGTTCGGCTTCCACCGCAACTACCGCGTTGATGAGCCATTTGACGAAGTATTTGTCCTCGGCCATACCGATTTGGTGTTGGTGACGAAAGGCTTTCATTCAACGGCAGCCGCTCCCGGTTCTAACGTGTACTTTTTGAACTACCTTGCTGGTGAATTGCTTGACGACGACCGGGGCCGCCCGCCCTATGACGACCCGCGTTATGCGCACCTCAAAGGGGCCTGGGATGAGAACACCGTCAAGCTGCCTGTGTTTGGTGAGGGTGACGCATGACGCTAACCCCTGGCAAAATACGCGGGCTGACGACATTATCGTCACCGGAGGGCACGTTTAAAATCCTCGCTGCCGATCACCGAGATTCGATGCGCGTGCTGATTGACCCCGATAACCCGGATAGCGTGCCCGCCCAAACGCTGACGGACATCAAAATGAGCCTGCTGCGCGAGGTCGCGCCTTACGCGACTGCCGTCATGCTAGACCCCGTCTACAGTGCGGCTCAGGCTGTGGTTACGCGCTCACTGCCAGGGAGCGTGGGCTTTTTGTGCGCTGTAGAGGCGCAGGGGTATGCTGGCGAGGCCACCGCCCGTGAGACTCATCTGCTGAACGGGTGGAACGTAGAGAAGGCCAAGCGCCTGGGTGCCAGCGCAATCAAGCTGCTTATCTACTATCACCCGGACGCAGGTGAAGCGACTGAAGCACAGGAAGCAACCGTCCGTGGCGTGATAGCGGACTGTGCCCGCTATGACATTCCGCTGTTTTTAGAGCCGCTCTACTACTCACCTGACCCAGCCGTTTCGGTTAAATCAGACGCCTTTGCCAAGCAGCGCCGCTCCATCGTCACGGAAACGGTGCGTCGTTTGGGTGCTTTGGGGCCAGATATACTCAAGATTCAGTTCCCGATGGATGCCAATCACCAGCCTGACCGCGCTGCTTGGGCAGACGCCTGCGCCCAACTCAACGAGACTTCTCCGGTACCGTGGGCGCTGCTTTCTGGCGGCGATCCGTTTGATGTCTTCAAGGCGCAAATCGAAGTCGCGTGCAAAGCAGGCTGTTCCGGGTTTATGGCTGGGCGCGCACTGTGGCGGGAGGTGATTAGCGCCGCTCCGAGTGAACGGGATGCCGCCGCACGCGAGTTTGCCCTACCGCGTCTGCTAGAACTGGCCGCCATCGTGGATGAATACGGGCATGATTGGCAACTGAAGCACCAACTGCCAGCCGTAGACGCTGAGTGGTATTCGACGTATTAGTAAGCAACAGTAACGCTTCAAGGAAGCGCTATGCAAACGTTAAGCCGTGGTTTGGCTGTGCTGGACTTGCTGGCAGAGCGTGAAGAGGGAATTAGCGTCACGGAACTGGCTCAGCAGATGACCCTTTCGACGAGTGTGGCATCACGCCTGTTGAAAACGCTAACCCACAGCGGCTATGTCAGCCAGCGGGGGCATTCCCGGCGCTATTACCTTGCGGAAAAAGTTGTGTGGCTGAGCCACAGCTATTTTCAGCATGTGCCATTGCGCAAGCCCGTGCAGCCTGTGCTGCAACAACTGGTGGCACAAACACAAGAAACAGCTCACCTAGCCGTTTTGATGCACCAATCCGCTCTAGTGCTGGAAGATGTGAAGTCCCCCGCGATGCTGCGGGTGGACTCTGAAGTTGGGCGCGTGGTGCCGCTGCATTGCACCGCAATTGGCAAGTGCCTAATGGCCTTCCATGCGCTGCCCGTCCCGGAAAAGCTGGAACAATACACTGACCGGACGATCACCGACCCGGCCCAACTTGCAGAACATCTGCATCACATCAGAGAACAGGGTTATGCTCTGGATGATGAAGAGTTCAACATTGGCGTGCGCTGCCTGGCTGCCCCGGTATTGGATAGCAACAGTTCGATTGTGGCCACAGTCGGGATTTCGGGGCCTGCTGCTCGGTTGAGCCATGACCGGGTCGCGGCCACTGCCGAGACCGTGATCCGCGCTGCGGAACAAATTTCGGCAATCCTGTTCGGGGGGTAGGCGCTGTAACTGGCAGCAGTACGGATTATCGCGAAAGCAGTGCCCCCGCGATAATCCGTATGCTGTTGATGCGCCTAACCGACTTCACTTAGCTTTACTGGCCGATTCTCATCGAATGATTTTTTCGCAGCCATTGCCATCACGATAGGCACTCGCCCGTCCATTCCAGTTACGGGAACGGGTTTATTGTTAGTGACGGCTTCGACAAACGCCTGCATCTCAATCTGATACGATGGCGTGTAGCGCTCCAAGAAGAAGTTCATGGGCAAGCTCGCACGCTGAACCCGCTCGGCGCTGCTAATTGTTACCGCGTCAGGGTACAAATTGGCGTTGGTGGCGCTGCCGCCGCTGCCAAATGCCTCCACGCGCTGGTCATAGCCATATACTGCTTGGCGACTGTTATCAATTGTGCCGATTGCCCCGCTTGCAAACTTGAGCGTGACAATAGCCGTGTCAATATCGCCTGCCTCGCCGATGGCTTTATCTACCATCACCGCGCCCGTTGCGTACACCTCAACCACATCACCGAACAAAAACCGAGCCATATCAAAGTCATGCACCATCATGTCAAAGAACAACCCTCCCGATACCTTGACGTAGTCAATTGGTGGTGGAGAAGGATCGCGGCTGATGATGTGCAACATGTGAGGGGTACCGATGCCGCCATCGTCAATAGCCTGCTTGATGCGGGCAAAGGTGGGATCAAAACGGCGGTTGAACCCGATTTGCAGCTTCACGCCAGCGGCGTCAACGGCGGCTAGTGCCTCGTCAATTTGATTGAGTTCAGCCGCGATGGGCTTTTCACAAAAGATGTGCTTGCCAGCTTGGGCCGCGTCCATGATGAATGGTGCGTGGGTGTCTGTTGATGACGCGATCACCACAGCGTCTACACCGTCATGCTGAATCGCCTCCATATGGTTATCCGTATAGAAGGCAATGTCGTACTTGGCGGCCAACTTGGCGGCACTGTCTGCAAAATAATCGGCCACGGCCACGACCGTCGTGTCCGGCACAGCCGTCACAATAGACGTCGCGTGGACATTGCCGATTCGTCCTGCGCCCAATAGGGCGATTTTTAAAGTCATACGTACATCATTTCTATTGCTGGATCGAAGGTTAGGCTACAGGCCGATTTGCTTCAGGTAATTGCGATTGTTTTGCGCGCTGTCCTTCGGCGTCCCCATACCGGGTAATACGTCTTGTTCAACCACAATCCAGCCATCGTAGTTAATCGCCTTGAGTGCCTCTAGCACAGCCGGGAAATCGACATCGCCTTTGCCCAATTCTGGGAAGATGCCTTTGCCAACAGATGTTGGGCCGTCCCACTCGTTTTCACGGGATTGTCGGGCGACTTCCGGGTCGTGATCCTTGAAATGCACGTGCCAAATGCGGTCAGCAAATTGCTGAATCCCGGCAACCGGGTCACCGCCACCAAACGACCAGTGGCCTGTATCGAAGACCATCCCCACCATGTCAGGATTGGTCATTTCCATGATGCGTGCCATCTCTGCTGGGGTTTCAATCCAGGTGCCAATGTGATGATGAATCACGCAGCGTAGGCCCGCCTCGTCCATCACGCGCTGAGCGACGTACTCGGCCCCTTTCGCAAAGACCTGCCACTGTTCCTCAGTCATGCTCATTTCTGGTGTAATGCGGCCAGAGTTTTTTGTGCGAATTGGGTCAGTGTATGGGTCATTGCCAAGCACCACCAAGGCATCGGTGCCACCGACGGCTGCCAACAGCTTGCCCGTGCGCACACAGTCATCTGCGCTTTGCTGGTGCTTGCTTGCGTCGTGTAAATACACGTTTACCCAAGATGCCAGCAAATCCAAGCTGCGGCTGCTTAGCGCTTCCCGCAGCTTATCGGGGTCGGTTGGCATAAAGCCCCAGTCACCGAGTTCAGTCCCCATGTAGCCGGTGCCTGCAAGCTCATTGAGCACGCGCACATAGTCGTACCGTTCACCTTCAATATTTTCTATCACGCCCCATGAACACGGTGCATTTGCTACTTTTAACATTTGGCTTACTCCTACTGGTTTTTTAGAAATCGAATTCATGAATGGAGAAGAATGCGGCGCTTAATTCTCGTTGGGTTGGCCGTTACAACAGCGTCATTATGAAGTCAATTCGTCCAACAGTAAAGCAAAAAAAGAGCCGATTCATGATTAGAGCGGGCAAGGCCAACCCCGCCTCAATTTGCTGTCAAGGGGTCACAGCCACCGATTAACCTGCGATTACTGGCCGACTGCACAATGTCAGGTAGACTAGAGCTATACACACCCACTCACACAGGAGTTCGCAAGACCATGCTTCGATTTATGGCAGCCCTCACCCTATGCGGGGTTGTACTCTACACAACCGCAGTTGCCTCTGCCCAGGACAATGCCGATATTCCCGTGCTGGCAGATGGCGACACCGTCAACGCTACGTTGGTAGATGACACCACGGCACAGTTATTCGCCTTCAATGCCAGTGAGGGGGACACTGTTTCTGTAACACTCCAACCCGATAGTGATGATGCCGCCCCCTGCGTCCTCATACTTGGCCCGGCAGGGCAGGTGTTAGGCGCTGACTGTGATGCGGATAACACAACCGCCACGGCCAGCGGCGAAGTGACGTTTGAGGGGACACACTTCATTTTGGCGTCTACTTTTGCAGCACTGACGGACACCAGCGTCAGCTTAGACGATGAAGTTTCGTTTTCGGTTAGTGTAACTGGCAACACCGCGCCAGCAGGCGTGAATGACACCCTCGTTTACTTCCGCAGTGACCTCCCCGTGGGCACGTCGATTGAGGGGTACAGTTCGCCGTCTGAACCTGTGTTTTACTTCGTATTCGATGGCCAAGCAGGTGATAGCGTGACGATTGCGCTTACCAGCCCAGATATTGACGCGCTGCTGATGGTGTTTGACGAAACAGGTCAACGCATTGCTGTCAACGACAGTGGCCCAAACAGCTTGGGGCTTGAATCCAGCACAGATGCAGGTGTTGCAGACATCAATCTGCCGGATGGCGGACTGTATTTTGTATTTGCGACTGACAGCAGCCTGGCCGATGTAGCCGAAGACCCGGACGCATTCCGGGGCGGCAACTTCGTGATTACGCTGGAGTAGCACCTGCGCTATTGGGTAAGCCGCGCCTTGAGCCACATCCCGATCCATATGGGCCGGGTGAGTGCCCAAAGCAGCGCGGCTTGCCCCGCCCCATGATGCTTGCGGGTGTACCGGAGCATATCGCGAAAATAGATGTCTGTGGCCAGCCACGACTGCGTTGATGATTTTTCGCGGTGCGTAATTTGCGCTTCTGCCAGAAAGTAGAACCGGTGCTGCGCAAAGCGCCGTGCCAGGTCGTCCTCTGGGAAGTAAAGCAACAAATCGTCATCCAACCACAAATCGCGCCGCCGCATCAATAAGCATGAACCGGGTAGAACTTCCACATCGCGGCTTGCGCTGCGTTGAAAGCCTTCGTCTGCATACCAGTGATGCGCCTGCAATCGCTTGGCGTAGGCAGGCAGCAGCCACTTGAGCGGGGAATGCAGCATCAACAGGTATGGGTAGGTGGGGATGCGCGAACATGTTCGCTGAATGGAACCGTCCGGGTAGCGCAGTTGTGCCGTAACGCCAACGTAGTTGGGATGTGCATCCATAAACGCAACGAGTTTGGCGAGTGCATCCGGTTGAACCACGGTATCTGGATTAAGGAGCAGCACATATTCGCCGCTGGCCGCCTGAATACCAAGGTTATTACCCCCGCAAAACCACGTGTTCGTCGGCTGTGCCAACAGCTTCACTGCTGGAAATTCGTCCGCGACCATTGCCGCACTCCCGTCGGACGAGGCGTTATCCACGACAATGACTTCTACTTCTAGCGTGCCAGCCATCACGGTGTGCAAGCAATCACGCAGCAGGTCACGCGTGTTGTAGTTGACGATGACGACGGATAGCTGCATAAGGCGTAGTAAACGTTAGCGCTTGCGGGCTACGATGAGCGTGGAGAAGTTGAACGCCCATGGCAGTACCTCGGCCAGGGCAGCCCCCGCACGGTCAGCCAGGCGCGACGTTTCGTAATAGCCTGTCCCATGGAACGGCCCACCCAATCCCCACAGGGTAAAGGCGTGGCTGGTCGGCTGCGCCAGCAGCACACGGAAGCCCGCCTGGTGTAAATTACTCACCAGAGCAGCGCGTGTATAAGTGCTTTCGTAAAAGTCCTCGTCAGTGAGCGTGGTTTCATTGAGCAGGTAGCGCTTTAGCTGAACCAAGCGGTAAACCACATTGGGATAGGGAATTGTTAATACGATCACGCCGTTTTGCTTCAGCACACGGTTTGCCTCGTGCAAGGCTGGCTGCATACCATGCTCAAAGTGTTCGAGTACGCCAAACGAAAGATAGGCACCCACACTCTCATCTTCCAGCGGCAGTTGATGGACATCCCCCGCCGTGAGCGGCAAATCCGGCGCGTACCCGCGTGACTTTTGCAGGGCGTTGATGGCATAGTCCAGCCCTATCACCCGATAACCGCGCTGGCGCAGTGTGAGTACAACTGCGCTCAAACCGCTGCCCGCTTCTAAAACCCACTCATCTTTGGGCAGGTACGGCATATACGCTTGAATCGTTTGCCATGACCGCTCCGCTTGCACAATGTCCAGTTCAGCCTGCACACTGGCCCCCTGCCAGATGTCCTCCCAGGCGGTGCGTGTTGTATCGTAGCGCTCGGTGGTCATACGCGCTCCTTCAAAGTGGTGGATTCCAACAAGTCAATTATCTGTTGTGCGCGGTGTGCGTAGGTGTGATTTGCGTAGACATGCTGCTGTGCGGCCATGCCAATTCGCTCACGCAGGGCGGCATCGCTAAGGGCACGTTCGACCGTTGCACAAAGGTCGTCTACATCTTTGAATGTCAAGATCGTCTCGTCTGGTGTAAACCAACGCCGCACACCGGGTAAATCGTCTGCCACCTGACAAACCCCAACGCCCGCTGCTTCGAATAAGCGCATGTTGCCGCCGTAGCGCATAAAATCGCCGTGGATGTTCACTATGACCTTTGCTGCACTCAGCACATGCAGCATGGTTTCTCCTAGCGCCTCGCCTCGGTAATGCGCACGCAGTGATGCTGGAACGTCATGGACGCTCCACACACCCAGGTCAAAATCGCGCAGCGCGTCCAGGGCACGCACGCGGCGGCTGTATAGGTGATCGGGCAGCAGGGTGCCCACAAACGCGACATCACAGCTATATTGCTCGCGCTCTGCCTCGGAAAGGGCGTAGGGCCTGTGAAAATCAGGGTTCACGGCGGAAATCGGTAACGTTTCGACGTGTGCAGCGCCCAGCTCTTCCCACTGAACCCCATGATAGGCGTCATTCACCAAAACCAGGTCATACAAGCGTGCTGCTTCACGCTCCATTGCATGAGAGAACACAATCGGTGATGTGCCAGAGGCATAAATGATTTTGCAGCCTATTTCTTGTTTGAGTTGGGCCAGCATCTGCGGGTAGATTACGGTATTATCACCAACAAGATAGACTGCATCTGGCTGAAACTGACGGGCTTGCTCCAACAACCGTTGGTTTTGCTGGCGCTTGATTGGGTTAAGATGCGCTGGCAGGCGATTTGCCAACGCAGAAATAACTTTGCGCGGGGTAATTTGCTGCGTATGTCGCTGGGGCTTTATGCTGCGTATGTCGCCCCTACTGGCAGGGGGTAAATTGCGGTAAAACACCGCCAACTGATGCCCGTCCTGCTTAAGCGCGCGTTCCAGGTGATGCTGGCCCATGCTTGGCGGGAAAAGCGGCGGGTTGGCACCACCTGGTGTATTGTTGATGGCTGCAAGAAGTTGTTGCGGGTGGTGCAGTGATGCAACAAAGAGAATACGCATAGTATGCAGTCTGCTTGATGAGTGAGCGTGGCAAACATTACAATGCAGCACATATCTCGTCAATGCTGGCGCATGAGATAGAAAGGAAATCAGATTATGGAAAAGTTATTTGGATATGCAACCCTGCTAGACCCAGACGTACAACGGCGCGTGGTTGGGCGCGTGCTGGCCACCACGCCTCAAATACTAGACGGGTACCGCCGCGAACGGACAGAAATCGAGGGCAGTGCCTATCCGCGTATCACGCCCCACGCAAACAGCCTTGTGCAGGGGGCCGTGATGAAAGTCACTGAAAGCGATTTGGCGGCGATAGATGCCTACGAAGGGGATGATTACAAGCGTGTGCGCGTTACCCTGCGCGATGGCACCGAGGCATGGGCTTACGTCGACCCGAACAGTTAACAGCGCAACGCACGCGGGCGAACCCGCACAGGGACGTAGCGTGTTGGGTGTTCGTTAGCAAACGGTCGATAGAGTAAACGCTGTGGGGCGGCGCTGTAGTAATCTTGACATACTCCCAACGCCTAAAAGTTCAAAGTCTCAGTGAATAGGTAATGACGGGTCTCAGCATGACATTGGCGGTCAATGATCAGTGAATAATGACATCTCAGCATCGCCTCGAGGCCCTTCAAAAACTAACCCGAAAAGATGTGGGTAATTGTCAGGGATTTATCCGTGGGGAGTATGTCAAGCTGGTTATCAACCGAAGTAGCAGCGTCACGACTGGGGGAAAACCTTGCTCAGCGGGAGTTCAAACCCAGGCAGCATATCACCGCCTGTTACCGTTCCATCGCGCCGGATGGGTTCCATTTCCAGTTTTGTGGCGTCGTTCTTCCGCCACACTTCAATAACTTGCTCGTCCGGGTACACATTCCACACGAGTTTGGTGCCGCTATTCAGGTAGAGTTCGGTCTTTTCCGCAATGCTGCGCGGCGTCTCGCTGGGTGAAATGACCTCTACGGCCAGGTCGGGTGGGAAGATTGCCGTGTTATCGGTTAAGTCAGCCTCACGCGCAAAAAAGGACACATCAGGCACGCGAACGTTGTACTCGTCAAGCTTGTAGCCGCCACCCTCGCCTAGCACCGTTCCAAAGCCATTCTCCAAGACAAACATATTCAGGAATGTCAGGATGATGCCTGCGATTTTTGAGTGCAGCTTGCTTGGTGGTGGCATCTCAACGATTACTCCATCCCATAATTCGTAGTGCTTATCTTCTGGGAACGTCTCAGCCAGTTCCCAGAATTCGTCCGAGGTGTAGATGCGCTCTATGGCTACCATGATGCTGTCCTCCATAGCGTATTGGTTTGATTATACAACGACGCCAAATCGCTGTGCCCACACTTCCAACGTTAGCAAACGGAACATAACTTCTTCCTGCTTCTCACGCCCATCAAAGTGATTGTTGAGGGTGCGCTCCAAAGCGGTTGCGTCAAACAACGCTCGTGTGTGCGCATTTGGATTCAATAACACATCCCGGATGTTGTCGCGTAGGTCACGCTCGAACCAGCGGCGAATGGGCGTGCTGAACGGCTGTTTGGGCCGCTTGAGCGCGAAATCTGGCAAATAGGGGCGGAGCGCTTCGCGCAGGACATATTTGTTTGAACGTAGGCGTAGTTCCGGCGGCAACTGCGCGGCGAAGTCGAGTAGATGCGGATCAAACAGCGGCACCCGCGCTTCAAGCGAGTGCGCCATGGTCACTTTGTCGCAATGCAGCAGCGCATTGCCGTGCAGCCATGTGTTGACGACGAGAGCCTGGGCTGTGTTGTGTGGGTCGTGTTGCCAGCTTTGTGTGATAACGTCACTGTAGGTGCCTTGTTTGTGATGCTGGTGTTGTTGGACTGCGTTGGTGTACAGTCGTTCGCGCAGCGCGTCGCTAAACACCATCCCGTCGAACGAAAATGCGCGGAGCAGTGCTTCGTCTCGCGGCATTGCGATGCGTCGCACCTGGGGCAAATAGGTTGGCAAGGCACCGATAACACGATAGCGCTTCATCGCAGGATAGTATGCTTCGAGTGCGCCCAACGGCCCGTCTAGTGGACGCAGCAAGTTACCCCAGCGCGCCTGCCGCCGCAGCAACGCAGGGATGTTTTGGTGATGCGGATAACCGCTGAAGAGTTCGTCACCCCCTAAGCCGGTCAACACCACCTTGACGTGCTTGGCTGTTTCTTCCGCGAGCAGCATCAATGACACAGCAGATGGGTTGGCCGTCGGTTCGTCTTCGTGATAGACGTAGCTGAGGAAACCATCCCACCACTCAGCCGCTGTAATCGTGCGCTCGTGATGGTCGGTGTTGAAGTGCGAGGCAATACGGCGGGCATGGAGCAACTCGTTGTCAGCGGTTCGGAAGTCATACCCGACGGTGAACGTTTTGATCGCGTCTGTTTCTTCCTGAGCCATGAGCGCCAGCACAGCGGCACTGTCCACTCCACCAGATAGGAACAGGCCCAATGGCACATCGCTCCGCAGGTGTAGCCGGACGCTCTCTTGCAGCAATGCGCGCGCCTGCTCAATGACTGCTGCTTCCGTGCGGGTGTCTACCGCACCATTGACGTTTTCACCAAAACGCCAGAATGCCTTTTCCGTCATGTTGCCGTTTTCTGCGACCAAGCAGTGACCGGGCATCAGCCGCCGTACATCGTTGAACAACGTGTTTGCCCCGACCTGAAAGCCAAAACTCAGATAGGTGTCCAGGGCTTCGATGTTGAGTTTGGGTTGTAGGGCATCATCTGCAAACAGCGCTTTGACCTCACTGGCAAAACGCAGCAGCCCGTCCTGCTGATGCAGGTACAGCGGCTTCATGCCGATATGATCCACGGCCAGCACCAATCGCTCACGCGGTGCGTCCCACAGCGCAAAGGCGTACATGCCACGTAACTGCCTGAACATATCGAGGCCATCACGCTCGTACAGGTGGATGAGCGTTTCGCCGTCGCCATCAGTGTAGAAGGCATACCCTTGCTGCTGCAACGCTGTGCGCAGTTCACGGTAATTATAGATTTCACCGTTGAATACGAGCGCGATTGAGCGGTCTGCACTGTAAAGGGGTTGGTCGCTACCGCTCACGTCAATAATGCTCAAGCGGCGCATCCCCAGGGCGACGTTCGGCCCGCTGTAGAAGCCATCTCCATCAGGGCCGCGATGGGTGATGGTCGCGCACATTTGCTGCACGAGATTGGGATTGGCGCGGTTCTCACCGCGCAGGTCAAGCATACCTGTGATTCCGCACATAAGCGTTTGGGGTTGGGCTTGTGGTCAGTTAGCGCGATTGTGCGGGTAAACGGGGCGTGGTACAAGTACCGGATTGCAGATGGCGTCAACAGGCAGTGTGCGGCAGCAGGCCAGGCCAGGGTTGTGCATCGGGCTGTTCCACCGTGTCAGTGATCCAACTGATCTCCGCATGGGTAAAGTGTAAATCGGTAGATGTTACCGGGCAGACAACAACGCCGCGCTCTGTTAGCTGTATGTTCTGCTCCGGGAAAATTGCCCCCACATCGTACCAGCCCATCACGGTGGGCGAAATATACCCCTCTGTTGGCTGCCCCAACATGAGCAATAACCGGCCTGTGTTGACGCGGGTGCGGATGTAAGCGCTGTTAACCGTGCTGCCACCATACACCACACGAATCCATCCCGCAGTTTGGGTGTCAATGTAGTTGGGTGCTGAGTTGTTCCAGCGCCAGGTGACGACATAGCTGCCCACATCAACTGAGGCCACCCAGGGGTGCTGTTCTAAGATGGCTGCGGCCTCCCGCGTGGTGGATTTGCCAATCTCAACGCCCATCACGCAGGGTTGGCGGCAGTCATCAGGGAAGATAAAAGCTTGTAGTTCGGTGTCGTTGTGGGGCAGGGAACAGATGATTCCCACGATGGTTACTAAACTAACCACCATCAGTTGTAGCAAGCGTAACAACAATCCTAGCACAGCAACGTCCGTTTTCAGATTGTGATCATAATTACCGAGTATACCGCTATTATGGGCAGTATCTTGAGCACGGATACGTCAAATGCTCGCTGCAAAGCGCAAAGATTTTAGGCTTCGAAGACAAGATGCGGTTCTCTTCCAAAGTGATGTTATAATCGGGTTTCTCCCGCCAAGAAATTGAAACAGGCGTTTGCATAACTTCGTTGAAGTCAGTTGGGCAAGTGTTGTGAGTGGATGCAATTAGCAAGCCCTCACCTACGATGTAAATTGTACCCCCTTCTTCCAATGTGAATTGAAATATGTATTTTCCAACTCAAAGTTACCGACTAAGCGCAGGTATGCAAATGGCACGGTGGTTCGCAGGTAAAAGCCTTCGACGAGATCAACGTCGTTTTCGGGCAGCGGTGTCCATTGTTCAACCCGGCTAATAAAGTGTGGGCTTTGCTCGGACGGAATCCAACGAACGCCGTAGTCGGTGATTTCGATTATCTCGGCTACCCACTTATGCTGTTGCAAGGCGAGAATGACGTCTGCACGCGTCGTAGCGCCCGGTTGTATGTCCATCACACACGGCTGATTACACCCCTCTGGAAACAAGAACGCCCGCAGTTCACTATCGTCATAGGACTGTGAGCGGATTGCGCCAATCACGACAGTGAAACCCACAATCAGCAGAAGAATCAATCTCACAAATAACTTCAACATGATAACGGCCTCGGTTCAGGTAGCTACACAATCAATCTAACCTGAACCCTGCCATGGCTTATCGAATCGTCGGAGAAACGTCAGGTAGGCTTAGGCTTTCTCGACCCACTCACCCTGCGGCAGCTTTTCACCCGCCTCAAGCTTCAGGCTGACGCGGTTTTCTGCGGGCGTAATCGGACACACAAACATCTCGTTATAGGCACAGTACGGATTGTAGGCCAAATTGAAGTCTACGACGAACGTGCCGTCCGGCTCACGGTCGAGGTCCAGGTAGCGGCCCGCGCCGTAGGTTTCGCTACCCGCGCCTCCATCCACAAATGGTAGGAAGAAGTGCCCATCGGGTGAGCGATAAATGGTCAGTGTTTCAGTTTCATCTTCGACCGACACATCAAATGTGCCATAGCGAAAGAACGGGCGCAGTTCGTTGCCCGTCGTCTGCATCAGGATTTGATCCTGTTCGGTGACTTCATCGACCGTGACCTTCAGAATCAAGTTTGGGTTGGGATCGTAGTATTGCAATCCCGTGAAGGTGTGCTGCTGGTGCGGCGTCAACGGGGATTGCGGATGATCGCGGAAGAATGCGTCTTTGCGGTCGCGGAAGTCCAGCAGGCCATCAACGTCCATCTGAGTTTGCGCTGTCATGTGATTACCTCTTTCTCTCGGAGTAGCGCCACCACCCGTTCAGGGGTGTGGGCAAAGTCAACCATGGTTTGGTGGTGGGCGGGCACGTAGCGGTCGTCCAAAAAGGCTGTGATGGTGCGCTGCCACAACTCACCAAAACAAATGATGGGCCGTACCGGGATTTCCCTTACCCGCATGTACTCCCAGGTGAGCGCGAGTTCGTTCAGCGTGCCCACACCACCCGGCATAATCACGTACCCGTCAGGCCGACGGATGAGGTGGTCGAGCCGTTCGTCCAGGGTAGCGTAGTGGGGATTGTCATGAACCCACTGATTCGCAACAGCACTGGGCCGAATCGCTTTGATCTGCTCTGTTGTGACGCCGATGACGTGCCCGCTGGCCTCGTTTGCGCCTTTGCTGGCTGCTTCCATGATGCCGCCGTAGCCCCCGGTCATCACGGCACAACCCGCCTGTGCCAGCGCACCCCCCACGGTGACGGCGTCGTTGTAATCATGGTCACCCGGCTTGACCATAGAACTGCCAAACACCGCTATTGTTTTCATGTCCATCGCTTTCATACAGCGTAAGAAGGCCACCCATCATAGCGTCATCTTTTTCGAAATCTACGGCGCAAGAGGACGTGATGAAAATTCAGTTTTTCTACTTCGAGGATTGTCCCTCCCACGAGCCAGCACTTCAGCGGTTGCACACGGTGATGGCTGAAGAAGGGGTTGAAGCCGACGTTTCGATCACTCAAGTGGAGACGCAGGCCGACGCCGAGCAACACGCTTTTGTCGGCTCCCCCACGATTCGCATAAACGGCGAAGATGTGTCACCCGTTCCGGCAGATACGCCGCCCATGCTGAGCTGCCGCGTGTATCAGTGGGACGATGGGCGCTTTTCCCCGATGCCATCAGTTAAAATGATCCGCGAAGCGCTTCAAAAAGCACAACAACAACTTAAATAAACCATTCACCAAGGAGACCACTAATCATGACACTTGCAGTTGGCGAAAACGCAATCCCATTTGATCTGCCCGGAGTTGATGGCAAAAATCATACGTTGGCTGACTACAGCGGCAAAAATGCGGTCGCCGTCATTTTCACCTGCAATCACTGCCCGTATGTGCTGGCCTGGGAAGACCGCCTCATCGCGATTCAAGCAGACTATGCCGACGAGGGCGTGCAACTAATCGGCATCGGTTCCAATGACGCGGTCAAGTACCCTGCCGATAGCTTCGAAAACATGAAAACACATGCGTCCGAAAAGGGTTTTAACTTCCCGTATTTGCGCGACGAGTCGCAGGAAATTGCGCGAGCTTACAAGGCAGAGCGCACGCCGGAAATCTTCCTGTTCGACAAAGAAGGCACGCTGCGCTATCACGGGGTGGTGGATGACAACTACGAAGACCCGGCTGCCGTGAGTGCGACTTACTTCCGCGATGCGCTGGACGCAGTCCTGGCAGGTGAACAACCGTCTGTTACAGATACGAAGCCCGTCGGCTGCTCGATTAAGTGGAAATAGCCCTACCAGGTGCGGTTCCCCTGCTCACGGGAACCGCACCAACGTTTTAGCGACTGCCGCTCCACCTTCACATCAGGGCGCGCTACTGCGACTGGATAACGATTTCGAAATCACCCCCCTCAAACTCAAGGGGTTCAATCTCGTCGTCTTCTTCAGCAAGCTGATTCTGATCATAGATGTCGAAGTAGTCGGCAGCCGTCACAAAAACATGGTAGGCGTTTGTTTCTGGCACTTCAAAGTTCTCAATGGCTGCGTCCGTCGTTGCAGGCAAAATCAATGTGTCGGCGTCATCGTTGGTCGCGATGCGGTTGCCGTCAGGATCAAACAGATACACGACGGGGTCAATGTCATCACTCGTCACCACAATATTGAGCGTGTCGCCGCGCTCTGCATTGAAGGAGAAGTAGTAGAGCGTTTCTTGCGGTGAACTGTAGCCTTCCTCGAAGATGGCGTCATAGGGCAGCGGCGTGACAAAATAAGCCAATCGACCATCTGCTTGGGGCGGTGGATTGTTGCCGTTCACAGCCACCTGAAAGCCCTGTGGCTCCTCGAAGCGATTTTGTTGCAGTTCGTTGATGGCCTCACGCGCAGTAACCATAACGAAGTAGGTTGCACTCAGTGGGATTTGCGTATTGAGTGGCGGCGCGCCCGCCTCAATCACGCCACCGGCTGGCCCTAGCAGTACCACATAGGGGGCAAAGGCGCTGGAATCGGGCGCAACATCAACAGTGATGTTATCACCCACGGCTGCGTTAAACGCAAAAAGTTGCGCGGTGGTATCCCCCTCTAATGTGCCTGCAACAATGCTTCCTGGAGTCATGACGGTAAATGTTTCTTGGGCCTGGACGGGTGTGGGCTGTTGTAACCCAAACCCGACGATGGCCGTTAGCAAGAGCGTCAACAGAATGTGTTTCATGGATGATGTCCTCGTTGTAACTTGCATCAAGCACTATCTCTATTATCGCGCTAAACCATGTGCTCGCCACCATCAACGTTGATGGCTTGCCCATTGATAAAGCTTGCTCCGTCAGAACACAGGAACAATACCGCATTCGCTACTTCCTGCGGGGTGCCTGCTCGCCCCAGCGTCACATTTGTGAGCTTAGGTTCAGGTGTTTCTGGCGTTGTTATCGCCCCATAGCATACCGCGTTTACCCGCACACCGCCGGGAGCCAACTCTTTTGCTGCCTGGCGCGTTAACCCAATGACGCCCGCCTTACTCGCGACAAAACCGATGCCCTCTGCTGCTGGGCCGGGATGGGCTTCGTTGGCAGCTACGTTGACGCTCACCCCGCCGCCCTCGTCCGTCAGGACGCGCCCCATGAGTTGAGTTGCGAAAAATGTCCCTGTCAGGTTCACATCCAAAATGCGCCGCCAGTCCCACTCATCTAGCTTTGCCATTGGCCCCAGTTTGCGCACCCCGGCTCCGTTCACCAGGATCGTAACCCGGCCAAAGCGCTCACGGGCTTCTTCAATCAGTGAACCAACTTGAAAGCGGTTGGATACATCCGCCTGCCAGCCAAATGCCGTCCCGTTGTTGCCAGTAATGATGTTGGCGACTTCTTCCGGTGCGTCAGGATTAATGTCATTGATGCACACAGCCGCGCCCGCCTCTGCCAGCGCAAGTGCTATCGCCCGGCCTACGCCGTTGCCGCCCCCGGTTACAATCGCCGCCTGACCGCTCAAATCTACCGTGAAGCGTCCCATAGT
>CAWUJQ010000019.1:0-27145 GCA_963922445.1 uncultured bacterium | reverse complement strand
TTGCACGATGGCAATCGTCGGCGCGGGGGTGCGGGTCGGTGTATCGGTCGGCGTCGGCGTATCTTGCAGGGTCGGTGTAGGCGTGGGGGGCAGGGTCGTGACGCCAACCGCAGGAATAACAACCCCCACCATCAGGATCACAACACCAACAGGCATAAGGGCGTAGCGCAACTTACCGGATGGCAGCGGCAGCGCCACCATTGCATCTTCGGGTATGAGGGACGCAACCATAACCGCCGCCCCAATGAGTGCTACAACAACGCCTGTGAAAATTAACGCCGTCACTGCAAGTTTCCGCTATTGTTGACCGAATTCACCTTAACATTATCGCCAATCCTGGTGCCAGTTACTAGCCCCGGCTACTCATACGGCGCGCAGTTACCGCTAAGCGTCACATCGTCATTGTGTACCCAACCGAGTTCCAAGCCTCCCGGCAATTGAAGCTGGTAACGGTCATCAGCCTCATCAATGACAACGGCCTGTCGTTCTGGGGCAAGCTGACCAGACATTGTGACGGCAAAAGACGTATCGTAGAGCAGTGGCGAATAGCCCGCCGAATCACTCACGGCGATGCAGGCATCCTGGGGCAGGGGGACAGGCGTCGGGGGTGTTATGTCAACCGGGTCCCCAATGACGCGATTTGTAAAGGGCTGGCTGCGGGGTAGGTCTTCGAGAGCAACTTGGCCGTCTAAGCCTGCGAACAAAGTTACAGCTTCCACAGACACCCTATCTTGGGCCAAGGTATTGTATACAAAATCGTCCGTGCTGAGTACCGTTCCAGCAGGGATGTCATACAGCGGGACGACAACGGTAACAAGCTATAGAGGGTGTGGCAGTCGGGGCCACAAAGGATTGCGTTATTCCCTGGTTGTTGATGCGCGGTACCAACAGCGTGCCAACGCACATGCCGCCCAAGGCACTTGCCACAACCACGCCATACACAATCCAGATCAGCCTAACTTTCATAGGCAACACGTCCCCCCACGATAGTCTGGTGGACCGGTATCGCTGGCAGTTCATCCGTTGCAACGGCCAACGGGTCACGCTCTAGCAAGACAAAATCTGCGTGCTTACCCACTGATATGCTGCCCCGGTTGGCCTCGTCACCGCTGGCGATAGCCCCGCCCATGGTATATGCCCACAACGCCTGTTCCGCTGTAATCGCCTCATCCGGCGCAATCGGCTGCCCCGCATGATCGCCGCGATCAATCGCAGCGCGCATCCCCAACAGCGGACTGTCATCGGGCACAACAGGCGCGTCACTGCTCAGCGCAACCGTTAACCCAGCCTCCCACATGGAGCGCACCGGGTAGCAGCGTGAAAGGTAGTCATCGGGCAGGTAACGCCGGAAGTTGCGCCCCAGTGCAGGTAGAAAAACTGTCTGTGGAACCGCTATGGCATTGATAGCGGCCACACGCCGCAGATGAGCCGCATCGGGTAAGCCCAGGTGTTCGATGCGATGCCGAATAGACGACGGCGTGCGCTGGTAAAGCGTTTCGTAGCAGCCGATGACTTGATCCAGTGCGCGGTCGCCAATGGCGTGCGTGCCAATGCGATAGCCCGCGTCATGTGCCTCTTGCATCAGTTGCAGCAAGTCATCGGTTTCGTAGCGCAGCACGCCGTTATCGCCCGTGACCTTGTAGTTCACGGCCAGGGCTGCCGTCGCCCCGCTCAGGCCACCATCCGCGAAGAACTTCACGCTGTCCAGGCGCAGCGTATCGCTGATGTATTTTTCAGGTAGCGGCATCGTCTCGGTGCCGCCGTCTAAACGGCGCACAGCCAACCCATTCGTGCGGACGGCCATTCGGCGCTCAGCTTCCAGGCGGCGGTAGACGCTCACATGGAATGGCGTGAGAAGTGGGTCGGTAGCGCTGGTGATGCCCAGCGTCAACTGATGCTGGTGGCACGCCGCAATCGCGTTGGCCATGTCGTCTTCAGTCACTTGCGGGATGGCCCGGTTGACGAGTGCCATAGCACTTTCACGCAGCACCCCCGTTGGCTGGCCGCTGCTATCCCGGTCGATGACACCACCGGGCGGGTCAGGTGTGTTGGCATCAATCCCGGCCAGTTGCAGTGCTTTGCTATTCAATGCCATGATGTGCCCGCAAATGCGCGTCACGGCAAGCGGACGATCAGCGCTTACCTCATCAAGATCAGTATGCGAGGGATGACGCCCCTCCTGCATAGAGGCTTCGTCGTAGCCGCGCCCCAGTATCCAACCGTCGGGCGTGCGGTGGGCGTGTGACTGTAAGGCATGGATGAGATCAGGCATTGCTTTCGGCTGGCTGCGGCGTACATCTACTTGAAGGGTGAGCAGCAGCCCTAACTTCCAAATATGGACGTGAGCGTCGTTAAAGCCGGGTAGCAGCGTCTGCCCGCCCAGGTCAATGCGCTGCGTGCCCACAGGCGGATTAACGTCTTTCAATGCACCAACAAAGGCAATACGCCCGCTGTCGTCAACGAGGACAGCCTCAGCCGTGGGTTGGGTTGCATCCTGCGTTCGGATGGTAGCATTCGTGTAAAGTTGCATGGCAGCCTTGTTAAGCCTCGTAGCGATTGGCAAGGGTGATTACGGTGTGCAGCAACACGTTAGCGCCGTTCACCACGTCTTCCCAGTTGCTAAACTCGCTGGGGTTATGGCTCACACCCTCCACCGAGGGGATGAAAATCAACCCGCTTGGGGTGAAATGGCTTAACGGCTGCGCATCGTGACCGGCATAGCTGGCCGTTTGGGTGTGCGACACGCCAAGCGACGCACAGGCCGCCCGGATCGTATTAACAACGTCGGCGTCCATCACAGCAGGCGGCATATGTTCCAACCGCTGCGTAGAAAGGCTAAGGCCATACGTTGCGGCGCACTCCTGGGCCAGTTCGAGCAAGTGCCCTTCAACCTGCAACAGCACCTCCGGGTCAGTTTGACGACATTCCACCAGCAGTTTTGCCTTTTCAGGGATGATATTGAACTTGCCCGGCGCGACCTCAAGCCAGCCGCAGTTAATCACACTGCCGTCAAAGCGGTCGTGACCAAGCAGGTGTGCCCGTGTGATAAACAAAGCAGCACCTTGCAGCGCATCACGGCGGCGGTACATATCGGTGGTGCCGCTGTGAGCGCGGTCACCATGAAACGTCATCTCGAACGTTGTGCGGCCAACAATTCGGTCAACCACACCAATCAAGACGCCCTGCCGCCATAGGTTGATGCTTTGCTCAATGTGCAATTCCAAAAAACCAACAACCGACTGGGGGTCTCGTTTGGCCAATCGGATGCGGTCAATATCAACCCCAGCCCGGTGCAGCGCGGCGCGAAAGGCTCCGTTTTCACCGCGTTTGTCGTCCACGCGGCCCATCGGCAGTTGGCCCGTTAAGCCACGGCTCCCCAACAGGCTATACCACGTTCCCTCTTCATCCGTGAAGTTCACAACTTCTACATGAAAGGGGAGTTCAACGCCTGTTTCGTACAGCGTCCGCAGCACTTCTAATCCCGCCAGCACCCCCACAGCCCCGTCGTACTGCCCGCCATCAGGAACCGAATCCAGGTGCGACCCAATGAGCAGGGTTCTGGCGAGTGGGTTAGCGCAGTACAACACACCACTCAGGTTACCGGCTTCGTCGTCACGTACAGAAAAACCCGCATCTTCAATGCGGGCTGCGAACCATGCGCGGGCCTCCAGGTCTTCTAGCGAGAGGGCCGGCCTCGTGATACCCCCCTGCGGCGTAGCGCCGATGCGAGACAGGGCGGCGAAATCGTCATACAGGCGTTGCGAGTTGATGTAAATGTCTTGGGTCGGGAAGGGTTGGGGGGCACGAACCACGTTTCACCTTCGGTTGGCCAGTCGATATTTCGCGTTAGGGTATCACGATTCATCTTTGCTGGCCACAGGTCTGCTGTACGTTTTTCACCTGAACGCATGACCCAACCATTGGCCTACGTTCGGGCAATTTCACGATATTCCGGGGCGCGGCGTGTTAGAATAAGTGCGCTACGATGAACCAACGAAGGTAGAATCCACGATGAAACGAGTGGCAGCACTTATCACGCTTATTGTCGCTGCGGTGATAGGCGTCCATGCACAGGCCGACGGCGTAGCGAACTGGCGAGCCGACTACTACAACAACATCTTCCTGACGGGGACGCCCGTTGTTCGCAATGTTGATGCGGTCAGTTTTGACTGGCAAGGGGACTCGCCCGCACCCGGCATTAATGCAGATAACTTTTCGGTGCGCTTTTCGGCACGGGTGGCCTTCACCGCTGGCACTTATCGGTTCTTTGCCCGCGCCGATGATGAAGTTCGTGTGACAGTCGATAATCAAATCATCATCAACACGCTGGACAACCCGCGCATAGGCGAGGTGATTGCCGCTGATGTGGGCCTGAGCAGCGGTCTCCACGACATCCGTGTCGATTACCGCGAGCGCACGGGAGACGCGTTTGTGTTTGTCACATGGCAAAACACCACAGACAGCGACCCCGAACCGACGTTCCCACCGCTGACCCGCGAGTCCGCGGCGCTGGTTGATGTTGGCCCCTGGATTGTGCAGTATTACGGCAACGATAGTTTGAGCGGCTTCCCAACCGCCATATTCTCTACCGAGGATGTGAGCAACAACTGGGGCGAGGGCGCACCGGTTGCCAGCGTTCCCGTTGATCTCTTCTCGGCACGCTGGACGGCGTCACCGACGTTGGAAGGCGGGCTGTATCGCGTTTCTGCCCGTGCTGACGACGGCGTGCGCGTGTTCGTCAACGGTGATGAGGTTATTGACCTGTGGGAAGGGCGTGTTGACCAGCTTGGCACTGCCGATGTTAACTTGCCGCAAGGCCAGCACAACTTCGTGGTGGAGTATCGCGAGGAGCGGGTGGACGCGTACATCGAATTTTCGGTGGCCAGCCTAGAAGAAGTAGAGGTCGCCCCACCACCTGTGCAGGCGGTTAAAGTGCCCAGCAATCAGCCTGTGGCCAGCAATGCCACTGGCACCATCGACGCCTTCCGGCTGAATGTGCGGGCTGCGCCAACCACCGATGCCAGCATCCTCGTCAAAGTCGAACGCGGTGAAACGCACCCAATTGTGGGGCGCAATGCAGATGATTCCTGGTGGCAAATCAACGTGGATGGCACCGTCGGCTGGGTATTTGCAGATTTCCTGATTCCAGTGAACACGGCAGGCGTACCCATCACCAGCAGCAGCAGCCAAACGCTTGAGGTAACCTCAACTGGGTTACGGCTGACTGCCACGGGCACCGTCAACCTGCGCAGCTCTCCCAGCCGCGCCGGGGCCGTGTTGGGTTTGCTGCCACAGGGTGCCCAGGCCGATATTCTAGGCCGCAACAGCACCGGCACCTGGATTCAGGTAAACTACAATGGCACGATTGCCTGGGTCAGCGCGTCATTTGTGAACTTACCCGTTTCTACGAGTGAAATACCGCTGTCGTCAACGTAGATTGAGCGCGTCCAGAATGTATTCAGCGGCACGGGGTGGCCCGCCAAGCGCAGCCATCTCTGCGGCAAGCTCGCGCGCGTTCTGCTGTACCCCTTCATCGCGGGTGAGCGCATAAGCACCCTCAAGCAGCTTCCCATTGCGCACATCATGTGCAGAGAGGTTCAACCCCACTTTGGCCTGCGCGACGCGCTTGGCCTGCCCGCGCTGATCTGCCGCGTGTGGCACAACCATTTGCGGAATGCCGTGCAACAAAATTGCGTGGGTGGTGCCCATCCCGCCGTGCTGAATGGCCAGTTTGCAGCGGGGCAGCACTTGAGCAAAATTCACCCAGTTCAGCAGCCGCGTGGATTTTGGCAGCGCTTGGATAAGTTCCTGCTTGGCGTCGGGTTCAATCGGGTTGGTGCCAATCACAACGATGGGCGTCAGGCCCACACGATAGGCTGCATGAGCCGCCCAACTGAAAAAGCCGAGGTCGCCCGTAAATGTGCTGCCCAGCGTAATCAACGCGACGGGCCGCCCCTCTGGGATAGCGGTTAGCCAATTGGGGAGCGGTTCCGGCATAGGCGGCACCTGACCGCCCACAAACACATTTTGCTCCAACAACGCAGCCGACTCCGCCTGATACCAATCTTCGGTGAAGTAGCTGATGTGCAGATGCGGACTAATCACAGACGGTGTAGCCCCCTTAGAGAAGTTCACACCCGTCAAGCCGAAGTGGTCGTACAGGTTGTTCATGCGCCGGATGCTCTCATCGCTCAGGCGCTGCTGCACGGGGAACAGATGCTCGGCGGCCATGTCTGCCTGGGCGACCCACCCGGCTACTACAAGCGGCACATCAAGCGCTTCGGCAGCGAGCGCTGCCGCCGTCAAAAACGCATCAGTCACAATGGCGTCTGGCTTGCCGATTTCCGTTGCCAGGTCAATCATTTGCTGCGTTGCTTCGCGGACGAGGCTTTCCGTCATCCAGGTATCCAACGCCCGCACATAGCGCAACATCACCGCTTCTTCTGGCGGCATGTTCGTCACGTCCGGTTGTGGCGGGGGGGGCCAAAGCCAGCCCGTCTCGCTAATTGCGGCAAATTCCAAGCCGCTGCGCTCAGCAGGGGCACGCACGCCTTCGCCACTCACCCAGGTTACATGATGGCCTTTTGCCTTGAGCGCATGGGCAGTCTTCCTAAAGCCACCCCAGTCCATATGACTGAGTAGTGGAGCAGATGTAAACCAGAATTTCGCCATGGGTCATCCGGTGGCTTGCGATCAATATCGGCTAGGGTGCTGTTTCATCGGTAGGCGGGTCAGTAACCAACCAAAATGGGGTTTGCTTGGCCTGGGGGCTGCCCACCATCCGATAGAGGCGCTGTGCCTCCCCCCACAACTCACGGGCCTTATCCAAGTTGCCAACAGCGGCTTGCTGCTCACTGAACACGGCGACCGCTTCGGCCAACAAGCGTCGCAAGTCTGCCTTACGCGCCGTCTGAATGGCTTCCGCAATCACAGGTTCGGCACTGTCTGCATCAGACTGGCGCAAAAGCAACCGCGCACCACCAATGAGCGCAATCGTCAACGCCTCGAAGTCATTGGCCTCGCGCGCAAAATCGAGCGCCTCATCAAACATCTGCGACGCCTCGTCAATGCGGCCCAATGCCAGCTTGGTACGCGCAGTATTGGTCATGAAAATAGCCTGCCAGCGCGCCAGCAGTGGCTCAATGGTGCTAAGCCCGTCGAGCGCGACTTCATGATATTGCAGCGCTGTGTTGTACTGGCTCAGGGCATCATAGGCCAACCCCATATTGTCCTTCTGCACTGCAATCCGTAGCGTTGCCCCTTCCGCCTCACTAATCGCCAGCGCCTCGGTCAACTTTTCGATGCCTTGGCGCGGTTCGCCTGTCACCGTCAAAAACCAGCCAAAGTTACCCAGCCGCGTCGATTTTGCCGCCTGGTCTTCGATTTTCTCAGCAATATCAATGGCCTCGCGAAAGAAAGACGCCGCAGACTCAATATCGCCCTGATCGGCATAGGCATTCGCCGCATTTGAGAGGACAAGTCCGCGTGTGGCCATGTCATCCACATTATTCAGTGTGATAAGCGCCTGTTCGTAGTCGCGGATGGCCCGCTGCCCCTGCCCAAGTTGCCGACGTGCGCTGGCAACGTCACAATACAGCCTTGCGACCTGGCTGGCCACGCCCTCTGTTTCAAACGTAGTCAGCGCTTCCGTCCAAACGGCAACTGCATCACTCAGGCGGTTTTGCCGGATATACAACAAACCCAGGTCACGGCGCACTTCAGCCAGCGGTATCCGCAGCGTCTGATCGGTCGCGTTCTCAATGGCCCGTCGATAGGTCGCTTCTGCACCAGCGAGGTCATTCGTCGCGGCCTGTGCCGATGCCAACTGACGGATTTGCTCAATGTACAACGTGTTTTCCACCCCTGCTGCGGAGTCTACGGCGGCTTGTAAATGGGGCAGTGCATCAACATCGCGGTTATTAGCCCTTAGCGCGATGCCAAGCGCCCCTTCCGCAGTCGCCTTCAGTTGAGCGTCATCGCCCAAGTTGGCAACCTGGATAGCCTGACGCGCATACACGAGCGCCTCTTCTGGCTCGTTGAGGGCAAGGCACACCCGGCTTGTTTTGGCAAGCGTGTCAATATATTCAGGGGTTGGCTTGGCGTCGAAGCGGGGCAGCGCTTCTTTGTACAGGTCGTATGCTTTCTGATAGCGATGCGCATCAAACATACGGTTAGCCATCACCAGTGCCCAGTGACGCATCATGCCCTTATCGCGCATCTGTTCAGCTAGGCCCAGTGCCCGTTCAAGCAGTTGGTACCCCTCTGCCTCCTGCCCGCTGGCAATGAGCGCTTCTCCCAGCCGCCCGACGAAGAAACTGCTTAACTCCAGATCACCCGCCGTGTTGAGCATGGGCAGCGCGCTTTGCAGCAAATGCACCGCGTAACTGGCATTGTTTTCCTCTAGGTAAATATCCGCCATGTGGCCCATCGCACGGCCCTCAGCACCGGGTGAGCCTGCCTGTTTGCCCAGGTCACGGGCCTGCTGGAACGTCTCCAAGGCTCTTGATGAGTCACCGCGCCGTTGATGCAACACGCCTAACGACGCCAGTGCATAAGAGGCAAAGCCTGATTGGTTTACCGCTTCAGCCGCTTGTTGAACCGTTTGCAGCAGCTTTTCGGCTTCGTCGTAATTACCCTGGTCAATCAAAATGTCCGCTTGGTGCAGGCTAATCACCGTTACGGATTGAGGGTCTTTCTGTTCATCTGCCAGCCGCATTGCTCGATCCAGCGAAGACAACGCCCGATCATATTCCTCGTTACGCCGAGCATAACGGGCATGATCCATCGCCTCGCGGATTTCAATGTTGATCGGGGGTTGGCCATTATCGCCAAGACCCAACCAACTTTTCATTCGTTCCATGAAGGTCATAAAAGTCGCTTGCTTTAGTTAACGCCGCAATAGGCTAGTTGTAACGTTTTTAGACGCATAAAACAATATGGACTGCCCACAGGCAGCCCATAGCACCGTTTAACTTGTGCCGCAAAAGATGAGCCGGCATAGACCCATCTACGGATAAATACCGCGTGTAGCAAAGGCTTCACCAACACGCTTGATGGCCGCAATTTGCGCCGCCATACGCATATCGACGTCGTATTCTTCGGCATGGGTCAGCGTATAGTCAAAAGCGCGGACCATAATCTGCTCTAGCCGGCGGAATATTTCATCCTTGTTCCATGAGTAAGCTTGCAAGTCCTGCACCCACTCAAAGTAGGACACAATCACACCGCCAGCATTTGCCAAAATATCCGGCACCAGGAAGACACCGCGCTCACGCAGGATGTCGTCAGCTTCGGGGGTAGTTGGGCCGTTGGCCGCCTCTACGATCATGACGGCCTGGACTTTGTTGGCGTTGTTTGCAGTAATCTGACCTTCCAGCGCCGCTGGAATGAGGACATCGCACGGCAGCAGCAGCAAATCCTCATTGCTCATGGTCTCGCCAGCAGCGAATTCCACCACGCTGCCCGTCTCGCGCACATGGTCAAACACTGCCGGAATGTCAAGCCCGTCAGGATTGTAAATGCCGCCCATCACATCGCTCACCGCAATCACTTTAAAGCCCCGTTGGTGGGCGTGCAGCGCCGCGTTTGCGCCCACATTGCCAAACCCCTGAATAACGAGGCTGGGTTCGGTCTGGTTCATCCACCCGCGTGACTTCATCGCCTCGACCATCGCAATGATAACGCCGCGCCCGGTTGCCTCTGTGCGGCCTTCGCTGCCACCCACATGAATCGGCTTGCCCGTGACGATTTCTGGCACGGAATAGCCCACCGTCATGCTGTAGGTGTCCATAAACCAGGCCATCACCTGGGCGTTCGTGCCCATGTCTGGCGCGGGTATGTCGGAACGTGGGTTTACAATCGGGATCAGCTCAGTGGCATAACGCCGCGTGAGGTTTTCCAACTCGCGTTGGCTTAGTTGGCGCGGGTCAACCACAACGCCGCCCTTTGCACCCCCATAAGGAATGTTGACCAGCGCGCACTTCCACGTCATCCACATCGCCAGCGCTCGAACTTCATCTAGCGTGACGTTCGCTGCATACCGGAGGCCGCCCTTCGTCGGCCCCATCACGGTGCTGTGATGCACCCGGTAACCGGTGAACATTTCGACACGGCCATCGTCCCGCCGCACTGGAAAGTTCACCGTAAACTCCCGGCGCGGGTAGCGCAAAAACTCACGGATGCCATCATCAAAGTCTAAGTGATTCACTGCCTTATCATACTGGCTGAGGGCCGTGCGGTAGGCTTCATCAGAAAGCGAATAGGGGGCGTTTTTATGGGCAAGCGCTGCAACCATGATAGCTCCTTTGCTGTCAGCCACTGGCTGATAGCCGTAAACAATCGTTATTTTTCGCCAGTATACGAAACTCACTGGGCAAGGTAAAGCGCATTGTGCAAATTTTACGTCTTTCCTGCACAATCTATATTGCACTCTGCACAAGCTGCTTACTGTGAAGACGCGCCAACGGCAAAAAATATTTCGCACACGCCCGTTGTCTCATCCAGCACACAAACAAAAACACCCCTCGGGCGCATTTCCAAAGGGCTTCTGCTTTTCATCTTGATGTATCCTGTGCCCTACGCCGTGACCTGCGGTAAACGCAGGTATGGCCGCAAAAAGCGGCCCGTGTGACTCACTTCGTTAGCTGCCACTTCCTCTGGCGTTCCGGCGACAATGACCTCACCCCCACCGACGCCGCCTTCTGGCCCCAGGTCAATAATGTGGTCAGCCATCTTGATAATGTCCAGGTTGTGTTCAATCACCACGACGGTATTGCCGTTGTCCACAAGCTGCTGCAATACATCAATCAGTTTGGCAACATCGAACGCGTGTAGCCCCGTGGACGGTTCGTCCAGGATGTAGAACGTTTGCCCGGTGGCACGCTTGGCCAGTTCTCGGCTCAGCTTGATGCGCTGCGCTTCACCTCCGCTGAGTGTCGTTGCCGGTTGCCCAATGCGAATGTAGCCCAAGCCCACCGCTTTGAGCGTTTCCAGCTTATTGAAGATCGTCGGGATGTTCTCGAAGAACGTAATGCCTTCATCAACGGTCATTTCCAACACGTCTGCGATGCTCTTGCCTTTGTAATGCACCTGCAACGTCTCGCGGTTGTAGCGCTTGCCGCCGCAGATGTCACACGCGACGTAGATGTCTGCCAGGAACTGCATCTCGATTTTCAACTGGCCCTGACCCTCGCAGTTTTCGCAGCGCCCCCCCTTCACATTGAAGCTGAAGCGCCCCGCACTATAACCCCGAATCTTACTTTCGGGCAGTTCGGCAAACAGTGACCGAATCGCATCAAACATCTTGGTGTAGGTGCCGGGATTGCTGCGGGGGGTGCGCCCGATGGGGCTTTGGTCGATGTTGATGATCTTATCGACCTGTTCAATGCCTTCTACATCATCATGTTCGCCTGCACGCTCTCGGCTGCCGTTGATGACCTGCGCCAAGCGCTTGTGCAGGATGTCTACCAGCAGCGTACTCTTACCGCTGCCACTCACACCGGTGATGCACACCAGCTTGCCCAGCGGCACCGCCACGTCAATGTTCTTGAGGTTGTTCTCACGGGCACCCCGTACTGTAATAACCTGGCCGTTACCCTCACGCCGCACCTGTGGCACAGGAATTTGGAAGCGCCCCGACAGGTAATCACCCGTTGGGCTGCCAACCACTGCCATCACTTCTTCCGGCGTACCTTGAGCCACGATTGTGCCGCCACGTTCACCCGCACCCGGCCCCAGGTCAATCAGGTAGTCGGCGGCCCGCATCGTATCCTCGTCATGCTCCACGACCAGCACGGTATTCCCCAGGTCACGCAGGTCTTCGAGGGTTGCAATCAGGCGTTCGTTGTCGCGTTGGTGCAGGCCAATGCTCGGCTCGTCCAACACGTAGAGTACCCCCGTCAGGCGGCTACCAATTTGGGTCGCCAACCGAATGCGCTGCGCCTCACCACCACTCAGTGACCCCGAAGAGCGGGCCAGCGTCAGGTAACCCAGGCCGACATCGTTCAGAAAACGCAGCCGTGACTCAATTTCCTTCAGAATTTGCGAGCTAATCTCGCGGTCGCGCTGGGTCAACGCCACATCACTTGCGGTGAGGTCTGCCGTCCAGCGGTAAAGGTCACCGACAGACATGCCCGTGAGCACGATAATGTCGGTGTCTGCCACCGTGACCGCCAGCGCTTCTGGCCGTAGGCGACGCCCGCCGCACGTCTTGCACGGCACCTGTGCCATGTAGCCTTCTATTTTCTCACGGACGTAATCTGAACTCGTTTCTTCGTAGCGGCGCATCAAGTTGGTGACCACGCCCTCAAAGTTGGTCTCGTAGGTGCGGCGGTTGCCGTAACGGTTCTGATAGTTGATGGTCACCTTTTTGCGCCCGGTGCCATGCAAGATAATGTCTTGCTGTTTCTTGGTCAGGTCTCGCCAGGGCTTGTCCAGCGGAACGTCATAATTCTCACTCACCGAGTCTAGAATCGCCCGGTTCCAACTGCCGTCCTCTAACGTCCACCCGTTCGCGTCAATCGCCCCGTCAATGATGCTCAGATCGGGGTTGGGCACAACCAGCGTGGGATCAAGTTCCAACCGAAAGCCGAGTCCCTGGCAGTCCGGGCAAGCGCCTTTGGGCGTGTTAAAGCTAAACAGACGTGGTTCCAACTCCGGCAGGCTGCCATGCCCATTTGGACACGCAAAATGCTCACTGTAGAGGATGTCGCGGGGTTCATCCCCGGTAATATCATTGACGATGACAACCCCGTCACCCTGTTCAAGCGCCGTTTCGATGGCATCGGTCAGGCGGCTTTCCGCGCTTTGTGCTTCTTCGCTTGCCGGGTCTTCGTACTCACGGATGATGAGGCGGTCGACTACGATTTCAATGTTGTGGATAACATAGCGGTCAAGTTGAATATCGTCATCCAACTCACGCGTCTCGCCATCCACACGCACACGGGCAAACCCCGCCTTGCGAATGTCTTCCAGCGTCTTCTGATGCGTCCCCTTGCGATTGCTGACAATCGGCGCAAGCACCTGCAATCGGGTGCGATTGGGCAACCGCTTCACCTCATCCACGATTTGCTGGGCACTTTGCGCCACAACTTCCTCACCGCATACGGGGCAGTGCGGCACGCCCACCCGTGCGAACAGCAAGCGCATATAGTCATAAATTTCGGTGACGGTGCCCACCGTTGAGCGCGGGTTGGAACTCACGCCCTTCTGGTCAATTGAAACTGCCGGACTCAGCCCTTCGATTTGATCGACATCAGGCTTTTCCATCTGACCGAGGAACTGCCGCGCATAAGCACTTAAGCTCTCGACGTAACGACGTTGGCCTTCCGCGAAGATGGTGTCGAACGCGAGCGAAGACTTGCCCGAACCGCTCAAACCTGTGAGGACGACCAATGCGTCACGCGGAATCTCAACGTCAATGTCTTTGAGGTTATGTTCGCGGGCACCGCGAACGGAAATGATGTCCTGGCTCATAGAATACCCGTTCAGTTTATGTCAGCAGGGGATAGAACGCACGTTCATTGTAACAGGGGACGAAACGAGCGGCAACTACTTGGATAGTATAGCGGTCAGGGTTGCCGTGTGGCGTAAGCGTTGCGTTAAAGGTCGGGGAGGGAGGCTCAGATAACGAGCCTCCCTGATGACAAGCAATTATTCGGTCGTAGCAGCAGCCGTGGGTGTAGATGACGAGGTCGCTGTTGGCGTTAGGGTCATGGTGGCCGTAGCGCTAGACCGCAGAATGGTCGCGGTGGCCTGGGCATCCACTTTTTCTTCGCGGATGTTAACATCACCCAGCCAGCGCACCACAGACACCCAGGTGCGGCCCGGCTTCATCTTCATAGGGGCAGAACTGCCATAGATGAGTTGGAGCGCATCACCTGGATCTACACTCCGGCGACGCCAAAATCCCTGATAGTACAACCCATCTCGGAACAGGTAAGCGCGGCCCTGCTCACGCAGTGCGATCTCAATGGACGCATTTCTTGCTGCCAGGTCGAACAGGTCGGGGCGATCTAGGTGTTCCACTTCGATGACGATCAGGTTATCGACCCACAATTGCTCGTCATCAGCCGCATCGGTATGCTCAACGCCATCGGTAAAACGCAGGTAACGTCCACTCTCCTCATCGTACTGCCAGCGGGCGCTCGTCTGACCATACCAATCAATGAATACGTCCTGCACAGGCTGTCCGTCAGGATCGGGGGTCTCATCAAACGCGAAGCCTCGGGCGCGGTAGCCATCATTGATGCCGCGTGCGTCGGCGCGTTCCCACACCTTGTTGGTATCCACGAACAGCGTGTGTTCGTAGTCAATGCCAGGGCGCTCCACACGACAGAAACCCGCTTCTTCACAGTTATCACCAATCGACGGTGAGATGACCTGAAAGCGCCAGTCCTGGCCGAGGATGAGTTCTTGCACTGGCCCACTCGCACCCGAATACGCAAACAGCGCCTCGTGCATGGGCACCAGTTCCAAATCCATCAGGCGACCGCTGCGAACTGGCCCGACCACGTCCGGTGCATTGTTGCGATAGATCGCCGCGAAGCGGGTCACGCCCCCCTCAACCTCATATTCGTACACAACATCTGCCGCGTTGAGGCCCGTTTGCGGGCGCACCACTGGCGGGAAGTTGCTCACCTTCACAATCAGATTGCGCCGTGCAAGGGCTTCGTCACTTGGGTAAGGCAGCCCAGTAAGCGGGTTGGTGCCTTCTGGATAGAAAATCGGGCCAACCGGCGTCGGCGTCAGCGTTGGCGCGTCCGTTGCCGTGGGCGATGGCGTAAACGTCTGCGTCGGCGTATTCGACGGTGTAGGACTGTTTTGCGGCGTATTCGTCACCAGGTTTAGGGAATTGGGTATGGTGGGACGCGGGGTATTGGTCGACAGATTGATAAACAGCGTCGGTGTGGGGTCATCGTCGTTTTGACCCAGCACGGGCGCAATGCTTGTGGCAACCGCCGCCAGAATGCTCAGGAGTGTGGCGAAAACAACTCGGCGCATGGACTCATTCCTTGCTCATTTTTACAACTGCGACGGCACAGTATAGCGGCAGCGGCAACAAATGACAGGGGGATTCCCACCCGCCAAACCGATGCTTAACCTGTGCTGTGTAATGCTTGGGCCTTACAAGGCGTCGGCTTATACTAAGCGAATGACCAAAGCAAGGAACCCACTCCGATGGAAAAACGCCGCCTACTGATTTGCTATGCACACCCTGATGACGAGAGCTTCGGCCTGGGTGCGCTGATCTCCAAATATGTTGCTGAGGGCGTAGAGGTCTACCTAATCTGCGCGACCAACGGCGATGCCGGGTCAATGGACGAGGAATTTTTGCAAGACGGCAAGACGATCAAAGAGGTGCGGCTGGATGAGCTGGCCCGTGCCAACGAAATCCTCAAGTTCAAAGAGGTCTTTCTGCTGGACTATCACGACAGCGGCATGATGGGCAGCCCAGAAAATGGCCTGCCCGAAAGCCTGTGGTATACGTGGCAGCACACGCCAGATGAAGTGACGCACAAGGTCGTTGAAGTACTGCGGAAGGTGCGCCCGCATGTCGTCTTGACGTTTGACGAGTATGGCGGCTACGGCCATCCCGATCACATTGCGATTCAAAACGCAACGATGGCCGCGATGGGCGTCGTCAACGATCCTGATTACCACACCGGCGGCCTGCCGCCCCATGAACCGCAAAAAGTGTATTACTCCGGCATTCAAAAGCTCCCCGTTCAAATCGGCATCCTAACAGCGCGGCTCAAAGGCAAAAACCCACGCAAATTAGGCCGCAATGCCGACATTGACATCGTTGCAGTGCTGGAACACATCAACGCTCCCACAACACGGGTCAACATCAGTCAATATTGGGCGGAATGGGATCGGGCGAGTGCGTGCCATGCGTCCCAGGGCGGGGCGAGTCGCAGCTTTTTGGGGCTGCCCCGCTGGGCGCGCCAGATGCTTTTCCCCACCCAGCAGTTCACTCGCGTCTTTCCCCCGGTGCAGCAGCGCGGTATTATTGAACAAGACTTGTTTGAACAGGTCACCCTTGCTGAAGAAGCCGAACCGGTAACCTAACCTATGCCCGCCACAGAAGAGGCCACCCACCGCGTAGACCGCCTGCTGGATGCGATTGATCTCGTTCGTGAAGATCGTCGCGAGGAGGCGCGCGCGCTGCTGCGTGAACTCATCAGTGAGGATGGCAACTTCGAAGACGCCTGGTTGTGGATGAGCGTTGCGGTGGACTCACTCGATCAAAGTGCTGTTTGCCTGGACAACGTGCTACGGGTGAATCCATCCAACCAATACGCGGCGGGTGCCCTTTACCGCATCCGTGAGCAGGAGTTGGAAATACAACGCAAACGAGGCCGCTACATGTTCTATCGAGACGTGGCCTTTACGATCATGTGGCTGGTCATCTTTGCACTGCTATTCACCATCACCTTCGCCTTTATGACGGTACCCATTACGCCGACTTGAGTCATGAAGCGAATCTTTACGCTAAATTGATGATTCACAACCACATCCAACGGACAGCCGTGCTATGCTGGTCTCAGTGAATTTTTCTTCACGCATAGCCCAGTTTGGTTGCATCCGGCTCAGTCGCACATTATCATATCTTTCGATGCAACGCAGACGCCCAACCCGTCACCCAAACGCCGTCCAATCGAGGAAGCATGTCTACACCCAACCCCCTGGTCATCTTTTCAAGCGGACAACGCACCGGCAGCACGCTCTTGCAACGATTTATGCTTTCCAATCCGCGCATCATGATTTGGGGTGAACACGACGGTGTCCTTTCTGACATTTACCGCCGTTTCGACCGCCTGTACGAGTGGGAGAGCATGTTCGGGCATCAGCTCGAAACGTTCATTGACTACGGCTACAACAACTTTATCCCAAACATGGTGCCCCCGCAGGATGTCATCGCCAAAAGCCAACGCGCCATGCTTGAAGTCCTGTATAAAGAAACGGCTCACCAGATGGGGCGTGACATTTGGGGCTTTAAAGAGGTGCTTTACGACGCGACGATGGCGGTACGCCTGCGTGAGCTTTTCCCAGACATTCGTGTGCTGTACATCACGCGCCACCCGTTTGACTGTTTCATCTCCCTATTGCACGAGGAGCGCCTAAAACCCCACGAGGTTAATATTCCGATTCAAGAAACATGGATGCGCCCTAAAACGGTCAAATGGCTGGACTATTGGACGCAAATCAACGAAAGTTTCCTGAATCACCCGGCGGTCAACGATGACTGGGTTTTACGCTTGACCTATGAAACCCTGACCGGTGACATGTATAACACCACTGCCCACATTGCGGATTGGTTGGGGTTGCCAATGTCTGATTTTGATCGGGACGTGTTTAGCCATCGCCGCTACACGGACCGCAACAACCCGCATCGCGGCAACGGTCTACCCCCTTCATCCCAACAGCGGCCACGCATTACCTGGGAAGACCTTTCCGCCGAAGAGTACCTGCTCATCACGCAGCCCGAACTCAGACGGACGGCTGCGCGGCTGGGCTATGTGATGCCAGACTTGTTCTTTCAACAGGAGCGATAATTATGAAAACGACTTTGAGTCGAATGCTAACCAGCGCAGCCGTTTTGCTTTGCGTGCTGGCCGTGACCATTACAGATGTCAACGCACAAACCGATGAGTTGACCTGCCCTGACGGCAACCCCGAACTCGTAATTGCAGCCGGGGCCTTGGGCAGCGAACTTGAACTGCTCAACCAATCGTTGCAGCAATACATGGAATTGTGCCCCAACGTAACCCTGACCGCCCTGGAAACGCCTGACCTGGTCACCGACCGCCTGGGCCTCTATATCCAGTTTTTGGGTGCCCGCAGCGATGCGGTGGACATCTACTCAGTTGATGTGATTTGGCCGGCCATCGTAGCGGAACATATGGTGGACTACTACGACTACGTTGAACCGGGGGCACAGTTTGTTACCCAACACCCAGAGGCGCTCATCCAAAACAACACTGTTGATGATCGCCTAATCGCAATGCCCTGGTATACCGACCTGGGCCTGCTCTACTACCGTACAGACTTGCTGGAAAAATACGGCCTGGATATTCCCCAAACATGGGATGAACTGGCCGAGTCTGCGCGCCTCATCCAGGAAGGCGAACGTGCCGAGGGCAACAGTGAGTTCTTCGGGTATGTGTGGCAGGGTGCGCTGGGCGAGGCCACCATGGTCAACGGACTGGAATGGCAGGCGGCTGAAGGCGGCGGCGTGGTCATTTCGCCAGACGGTGAAGTGCAGGTATTCAACGAACCGACTATTCAAGCAGTTGAGCGCGCTGCCGGGTGGGTCGGTGATATTAGCCCATCGAACGTAATTGCCTTTACACCCGAAGACTCGCGTGAAATTTGGCAGGCGGGTAATGCAGCTTTCATGCGTAACTGGACGTATGCATACAACGAAGCTGCGACCGACCCGCTCTTGGCTGACAATTTCGGTGTGGCCCCGCTACCAGCAGGCCAATCGGGTGTTGCTGCTACGCTAGGCGGGTGGAGCTTGGCCGTTTCGCAGTACAGCAACAACGTAGATGCGGCTGCCACCGTCGCCCTGTTCCTGACATCTGCCGAACAGCAGAAATTCCGCGCCCTGGAAGCTGGCTTCGCGCCGACAGCCCTGTCGGTCTATGACGACCCGGAAATTCAGGCCGATTCAGCCAGCCCGCTGTTTGAACAGCTCTTCACGACACTCAGCACCAACAGCGCAACGCCGCGCCCATCAACCATTGCTGGTGAGCGCTACAACGACGTATCTCGCGAGTATGCAAATGCCGTTCACTCCGTCTTGCGAGGTGAGCAGGACGCACGAATCGCGCTGGACGACCTCGAATTCGAGCTTGAAGACATTGTTATCGAACTCGGTTTCTAGTTAAGCTGCTTTACGGGGACGCTGTGCGAGCGTCCCCGCCCCCTATTTTACATCACTCATAGGGTGCCATATGACCACCGTTCAAACCCGCCCAACCCTGCCGCGCCTAGAAAACAAGCGCATGGCGACGGAACTCATTGCAGCCGTGTTTTTCTTGCTGGCATTCGCCGTGTTCGCTGGCCTTGTCGCCTGGGTTGCCACGACGGATGAAATCGTTGTTGGGGATGCAGAGGGCTTTCAGGCCTACTTTTGGAATACCCTGCGCACAGTTGGCGTGCTGCGGCCCGTGCTGCTTATCATGGCGGGCATCGGCCTAATCCGCTTGAGCTACGCGCTACGGCGCGGGCACGTCGGTGCAATCCGCTGGGCCTACATCATCAGCAACTGGCTCATCACCGTCAGCACCGTCATGCTGGTCTATGTTTCGATTAATGCGTCACGGGTGGCAAACGCAACCGCTCGCGACACATTCGCCAGCGCATTTCCATTCATGTTGCTGGTGCTGGCAGCAGTCGTTATTCAACGCTGGGTGGCACGTGCCCGCACCTACTTCACGGGTGACGAAGACATCACATCCAAACGCACCCGCCATGCCTGGAACCTGCTTGCACCGACGGTCATTGTTTTTCTACTTATCGCGATTGGGCCGCTAGAGCGCGTTCTCGTCACCAGCCTGAGTGATGAGCGCTTCGCCAGTTCGGACGCGGTGAGTTTCGTTGGGTTCGAAAACTATGCCCGCCTGTGGAGCCTGCGCATCGACACAATTAACTGTGCCGACGAAGGCGTGACGTGCGAAGTCACCGTTGACGCAAACGGCGAGGAGCAAATCATCTACCCACGGCTGCGCCGTTTGTACGACACGTTGGGCACCAACCCTGAATATGGGGAACTGCGCTACCGCGAGTTTTTCGAGTTTGACCTACGGGGCACGCATTACGTCCTTAGCGCTCGTGATACCGAATTTGTTGGCGCGTTTATCACATCGGTTTATTACACCATCCTGGCCACCATCTTTCAACTGAGCGTCGGTTTTGCGATTGCAATGGTTTTGGCGGCGCGGCTGCGCGGCATCGGCTTTATGCGCCTGATGATGCTCGTACCGATGGCCATTCCAACGCTGATTGCCACCCAGTTTTGGGACGTAATGCTGCGCCCCGACCAAAGCGGCCTTATCAACTCCGCCTTGATGGGGGCAGGACTGATTGACGCGCCGCAGCAGTGGCTGCTCAACCCTGCGTTGCAGGTCCCTACACTGGTCGCTGTTATCGTGTGGAAAGAAGCCCCCATCGTCGCGCTGCTGCTGCTGCCCGGCCTGTTGGCCATCCCGCGTGAGGTGTATCAAGCTGCCGCCATCGACGGGGCAAACCGCTGGCAGCGCTTCATGAAAATCACACTGCCGATGATGCGGCCTACGATTGGCGTGGTGCTTGTACTGCGCACGATGGTGTTCATCCGTGTGTTCGACCTATTCGAGATTTTAGTCGGGCGGACGCGCTTTGTGATGTCCACCTATGCCTACGACGTGCTGCTCCAGCGCCAGCAGCTAGGGTACGCCTCTGCGGTGAGTGTGACCATTTTCATAATCGCCATGATGTTCACAATTGGCTATATGCGAACGCTACGAATTGATGAGGTGTAACGATGGTCGGCGAAGGTAATCGTTCCGTTTGGGCCAACGTGCAGCACACGCTGTTCATTGTGGTAATTCTGTTTTTCTCGTTTTACTCGCTGTTCCCGTTTTTGTGGGGCATCAATACATCGTTCAAAACGATAGACGAGATCGAAAACGCACCCGTGACGCTTGTGCCGAACGACTTCACGATGAACAACTACGAATCGGTGCTGTCCTGTGCCGTGCTAGGGTTTGGCACGCCAGGGGAAACACTGCAATTTCTGTTCCAACCCAGCCAACTGGCGGCTATTTCCACATCCACAGGTTGCCAGTTCCTGATTTCAATCCGCAATAGCTTTATCATTGCGTTTGGCGCGACGTTTATCTCGCTAATCTTGGGCGGCTTAGCTGCTTATGCGCTTGGACGCTACCGCTTTCGAGGCCGTTCGCTGATGCGCTACACCGTCCTCGCGATGAACTTATTCCCGACGATTGCTGTGCTGCCGAGCCTGTTAGACACCATGAGCAGCCTCAACCTGACGGGCACGTTGTGGTCACTTGTCCTGACCTACCCCATATTCACGCTACCAACGATTACATGGTCGATGGTGGTGTTCTTTCAGCAGTTACCCGAAGACATTGAGCAAGCCGCCTTCGTGGACGGGGCCAGCACGTTGCAGGTGTTTTATCGCATCTTGATGCCGATTGCGACGCCTGTGCTGCTGACGACTGGCGTGATTACGTTTGTGGGCACCTTCAATGAATACCTGTTGGCGCTGTCATTTGTCTCTAGCACGCCAGAAGCCCGCAATATCACCGTCGCTATCAAGTTCCTAAGTGCGCAAATCACGCCGGGTGAATTGATGGCCATGAGCGTCATTCTGACGATCCCGCTGATTATCATTATCGGATTAACGCAGCGTCAGGCGATTAAAGAAACAACATCCGGCGCAGTGAAGGGTTAGCCGGGGGTCGCATCGGAGGCAGGGCGCAGAGTGACGGTATGTGCGCCTATTTGTCTCTGTTTTCGGTTAGCGAGTACGCATTCGCAGCCGACAGGGCAAGCCTCATCCCCCAATTCTGCTTAGGCAAATATTCTCACGTTACCAGCTTACATGACCCAGTGTAATCCCGTCGTCGTAAGCTGCAAGCCAATGCTTCCTCGAATTGTCCACGATTATCTCGTTTGCCTAGCAATAGGGAATAGTCATCCATTAGTGGTATCCCCGGCACATTGTGGCGACTCTGCATGGGCTTTGATACACAGCTCGTGACCTCGGATCACATGCCCTAGCCTAACTGTCAACATACGCTGTCAACGCATGTTGACGTATCCTTTATAATACACTACTGTTCAAAGCGTGAGTCAAAAGCCAGAACGCACCAAGCAATCTAGTCTTTTGCTAGTGGCACGTTGAGTCATACGCATAACACCAAAGTGCTTGCAGCGCCGATCACAACATCACTGGGGCGGGGGCTGCTTCACACTCCGATATCGCGTCATCTATAGGGTTGGCGCTGCTGATGCGCGTCTCAACAGCTTAGGGTCTTTATCCGCCATAGCAACTTTGGGAATTGTCTAGAACCATTTTAATCACCTGTGAGGAGATAAGCATGAACGTGTATGACACGATTATCGTTGGTGCGGGCATGGCCGGGCTGGCAGCCGCATCGGAGATATACAAATCCAACAAAAACATCATGGTCTTAGAAGCGCGAGATCGGATTGGTGGGCGCCTGTCTTCTGAGAGGCTGCCCGATGGGGTGCTTTATGAACGAGGCGGTGAGCTGATTCACGGTACTAAAAACCAGATGTATGTGCTCGTAAGAGAACTCGGCATTGAAATTCGAGAGCTAAAAAAAGCAAAAACAGACATCGGTGCGGTTGAGACCCTCCAGTTGTTCTTCGTCATGCTGCTGCTGCGCCTGGGTTGGTACCCACAGCCCGATGTAGACGAAAGCGTCACTGAATATGTAAACCGACTGCGGTTTTTCCCAAATTCCTTGAAGGAATTTCTTGACTATGCAGCGAAAGACTTTGAAAACATGGACAGAATCTCTGCTTTACTGATGGTAGAGAGGATGCGCCAACAGATTCTAGACGGAGAAATGTATGGTGAACATGACTTTATGATAGAAGAAGGCTACATTACCTTGCTGAGTCACCTGGCAAAAGACCTGCCAATCGCGTTTAACCATGTCGTTACAAAGATCAACTGGCAGGATGAGCAAGTTGTTATCGAGACGACTCAAGGCTCGTTCCGTTCACAGCAAGTGGTGCTAACGCTGCCAGTACCTATCCTGAAGCAGATGCTGTTTGAGCCAGCACTGCCAGAGGAAAAGCAGGTTGCGCTGACTGCCCATGTCCCAGGTGATATTATCAAAATACTAATTCCCGTACAGAAGAAAGCGTTCAAAACTGAACAAGAAGAGGGCGCAATCGCGGATGCGACATTGGCACTGATGTGGTGGCGGCGCAATTCACCGGGTGATAAGCCCCACGACAGGCAAATCCTGGTGGGTTGGATAACCGGACCACGTGCTCGTGACTACGTCAGCCAAGCGCCTGATGACGCCTTAGACACGGTCTTGAATGACCTCTCTGCGGTTGTTGATCTCAATATGGTCAACAGAGATGACATCATTGTCCAAAACTGGATGGAAGATGAATTCAGCGCTGGAACATATTGTTACATTAAACCGGGGTATGGGTTGCACATTCCCGACGATCTAGCGAAATCATTAGGCAATAAGTTGTACTTCGCAGGAACCGCTACAGCCGATCCTGCATCAACGGGGAGTGCACATGGGGCTTATGAGAGCGGACTGCGCGTTGCACAGGAAGTGCTTGCGGGTTAAGTGGCAGGCTGCGCCCGAACAGCGCCACTCATACCCCGCTCGTCTACCCTAAACTTTTGAGTGGCGTTGTCCCAGTTATTGTGACACAACGGGGTCACCCGGCTAACAGTCCCCGAACGTGGAGTAGTTGGCCTGCATTTCTGCTTGACGCTCGCGCCAATCTGGCAAGTGCTTGGACATCAACGCCTTGAAGCCCTTGCCGTGATTGAGTTCGATCAGATGCACAAGTTCATGCACCACCACGTACTCGGCCAAGTGGTCGGGCAGCCACGTCAGCGCCCGGTTGAGCGTCACCGTGCCCTTGCTGCTGCACGACCCCCACTTGCGGTACATCTGCCGGAACTGTACCCGCGTGGCCTTCACGCCGATAGCGGCGCTCCACTGCTTCACCATCGCCCGGATTTGCGCTTCAGTCGTTTGCACGTCCGGGGGCGGTTTGATGTGTTTTTGCAGCTTCTTCACGCCCTGCGTCACAAACTTCTTTACCTGCGGGTCGGTTTCAGCCATCCAATGCGGGATGTAGACCTCAACGCCGCCGGGGACAGGGCGCATCATCATGTTTTTGCGCTTTTGGCGCAGAATTTTTATGTTGGCGTCGGTCATTGTTCTGCTATTGACTTGCGAGATAGGGGTTTTTAGTTGTCCTGTAGCCACTCTGGCAGGGCAAAAATCTGGTCGGTGGTGAGTTCGAGTCCAGGGAACAGCGTTTCAACTTCTAGCGTTTGTGAGCCGCTGTAAACGCGAATGGTTGCCTCATCTTGTATGTATTGGTGAACCGTCTTCAGCTTGGGATAAACCAGCCACACTTGCTCTGTGCCTTTGTCCAGGTAAGTGCGTACCTTCCGCTGGACGAAGTCGGCAGCGTCGGTGGGGGATACCACCTCAACGGCGAGGTCGGGCACGCCGGGGTACGGCCTGTCGATGTTCCAGGTGCGGTCAATGTTGTCGCGGCGGATGAAGGACGTATCTGGCAGAAACGAGTCTTTCAAACCGGCCTCTGAGGAGTACATCAGGTAGTGCATCCCGTCGAAGAAGACCGCTCCGCTGCCCTTGACCCGTGTGTAGGCGTCAATGATGCGGTGAATATTCCCGGCAACAATGTGATGCCGTCCGCTGGCTGCGGCCATGCGTACAACCTCTCCGTTTATCACTTCTATGCGCTCGTCCGCCGATAACAAGTCGCTCAAGGTGGGTGGTGCCACCTGCGGTGAAACCCTGACCATTGTTTCGCGATATCCATTTTGCATGCTGTTGATTCCATTCTATCACGAATGCCACGCAAATTAGAATATTCGTGCCAATCTCGCCTCACAAATTGTGAGGGGCAGGTGTATGATTAAAACCATCCCAAACGCAGCAATCACAGAGGCAACCTGGCGCTATGAACCGCGACGAGAAATTTGTACATCTACACGTCCATACCGAATTCTCGCTGCTGGACGGCCTGAGTCAGATTGACCAGTTGATGGGCCGCGCCAAAGAACTCGACATGCCGTCAATGGCCATCACCGATCATGGCACGATGTTTGGCGTGGTGGACTTCTTCCGGTCAGCGGTCAAAAACGAGATTAAGCCCATCATCGGCATGGAAGCGTACCTGGCGCGGCGGGGCATGGAAGACCGCGACCACAAGCTAGACAGCAAACCGTATCACATGCTGCTGCTGGCCAAAAACCAGACGGGCTACAAAAATCTGCTCAAGTTGGCCAGTGAAGCCCAACTACGCGGCTTTTATCGCCAGCCCCGCATTGACCGCGACCTGATGGCGCAGTACGCCGAGGGATTGGTAGCCACGTCCGGGTGTTTGGGTGCCCAAATTCCGCAGAACATCATGGGCGGCCATGATGCCGAAGCCCGTGAACTCGTCGGCTGGTATCAAGAGACATTTGGGCCAGAAAACTTCTACTTAGAGCTGCAATATCACGACATTGACGTGCTAGAAGACGTGAACCGCTGGCTGGCCGAGTATCGCAAGAGTGGCCACACGCCCGTGCAGTTCCTTGCCACCAACGACGTTCACTATGTGCGTGCCGAAGATCACGACCCACACGACACGCTGCTGTGCATCCAGACGGGCAACCTCAAAAGCCAGGGCAACCGGATGAAGATGTCCGACGCCAGCTATCACGTCACATCGCATGATGAGATGGCAGCCCTACTGGCGGCCAAGTACAGTTGGCTGCCAGAAGAAATGCGTTTCGAGGCGCTGCTGAACACCGCCAAAGTTGCGTCTATGTGCGACGTTGACCTGGAAACCGACGGCTATCACCTGCCGCTGTTCCCGGTGCCCCCTGCCTACCCTGACGAGCGCGGCTACCTACGTTATCTGGTAGACAAGGGCCGCTACTGGCGTTATGGCGACCGTGCCGACGATCCCGTGTATGTCAACCGCATGGAACACGAACTCAATATCATCCACACGATGGGCTTTGACACGTACTTCCTCATTGTGTGGGACTTATGCGAGTTCGCTCGTCATGCGGACATCTGGTGGAATGTGCGCGGGAGTGGCGCGGGCAGCATGGTCGCCTACTGCTTGGGCATCACCAACATTGACCCGATCCAAAACAGCCTGATTTTCGAGCGCTTCCTCAATCCCGGTCGCCAGACAATGCCCGATATTGATCTGGACTACCCGGATGACCGCCGCGCTGACATGATCGAATACACCGCCCGCAAGTATGGCTCAGAGAAAGTTGCGGCCATCATCACGTTTGGGACGTTAGGCGCAAAGGCCGCCATCCGTGACGTAGGCAAAGCGCTTGACCTGCCGACGCACGAGGTCAACCACGCAGCCAGCTTGATTCCGACTGAGGCACGGGTGAAGCCTATCGCGGAATACGTCGAAGCCAACGCCGAACTGAAGCAGCTCTACAACACCAATACACGCCTGCGCGAAGTGATTGACACGGCCAAGCTGGTGCAGGGCATTGCCCGCCACGCCTCTACCCACGCCGCGGGTGTCATTGTTGCAGATAAGCCCCTCGTGGAGTACCTACCGCTACACCGCCTCACACGCGGCGAGGACGGCAACAGCGCTATGCAGCAGGTTACTCAGTTCCCGATGGAAACGTGCGAGTCGCTAGGCTTGCTCAAAGTAGACTTTTTGGGCCTCTCTACGCTGACGTATATGCGCCGCGCCAGTGACCTGATTTATAAGCATCACGGTGTGCGCTGGACGCTGGACACGATCCCCTACCGTCCACACACGGGTGACCACCTCACCGAACAGCAGGTGCGGGAAAACGAAATGCTCAAGCAGGCCTTTGGGCTGTTGGGGCAGGGGCACACCGTCGGCGTCTTCCAGGTGGAATCACCAGGGATGCAGCAAACGCTACGCGGGATGCGCCCCTGGAAGTACGAACACGTCATCGCAGCGATTTCGCTCTACCGCCCCGGCCCAATGGAGTACATCCCGGAGTTTAACGACCGGATGCACGGCGCTAAGGAGTTCCAACCCATTCACCCTAAGCTCGGCCCGGTTCTTGATGAGACGTATCAGATCATCGTCTATCAGGAACAGATCATGCAGATCGCCAGTGAGCTGTTCAGCTACCCTATGAGCGAAGCCGACCTGATGCGCCGGGCTGTGTCGAAGAAGAAGCAAAAAGAACTCGTCAAGCACAAGGCCATCTTCCTTGAGCGCGGGCCGGAAAACGGCATCTCGAAGGAAGTGTCCGAGAAAATTTTTGATGATATAGAATTTTTTGCTAATTACGGATTCAATAAAAGCCACGCCGCCGACTACGCCATGATTACCGTCATGACGGCCTTCCTCAAGACGC
>CAWUJQ010000018.1:0-27392 GCA_963922445.1 uncultured bacterium | reverse complement strand
AAGGCGGCGGTTCCCGTCGCTGTTGGGTACAGAAAGGTTTTAGGAGACTATGGACGACCATCGCGACGTTTACATAGCTTTGGCGCAATCGCAATCAAGCGGTGTGGTCCTGGCACTGGCAACGGTCATCGAAACACAAGGCTCTATGCCACGCCATGCGGGGAGCAAAATGGTGGTTTACGACGATGGGCGTACCGTTGGCACGGTGGGCGGCGGCGCTATGGAATCCCTCGTCATCAAAGAGGCACAGGCCGTACTCAGCGATGGCCAACCACGCACCCGCAGCTACAGCCTCAACAATCTTGAAGACGGCGACCCGGGCATCTGTGGCGGCACCGCAAAGATATTTATTGAGCCAGTCGGCATGATACCGCAGCTACTCGTCATCGGCGGTGGCCATGTGGGTAAAGCCCTGGCTGAACTGGGCACATGGGCAGGCTACAACGTCATCCTGTCTGACGACCGGCCTGAGTTCTGCAACCCGGAATACGCACCCGGCCTGCATGACTATGTAGTTTGCAAACCGTCTCAGGTGGCCGACAATGTCAAAATAAACGGTCAAACCTACATTGCCGCCGTTACACGCGGTTTACCCGTAGACGTTCACCTCATTCCGTCGCTGTTGCAAACGCCAGCCCCTTATATCGGCTTGATTGGCAGTCGCAGACGTTGGGCGCTCACCATCAAAGCGTTGGAAGATGAGCATGACCTGTCTAAAACGCAACTCGCGCGGGTACGGGCACCCATCGGCCTTGAAATTGAGGCGGAAACACCCAAAGAGATTGCGCTGAGCATCCTTGCTGAAATTATTATGATACGGCGGGGTGGCACGGGGGAGCCAATGCACTGGCTTGGGGATGTAGCTGAAATCGAATAGTAGAGAAGGTTTTGGGTTATTCAGTGAAGATTCTTTGCGTCAGCGATACCGTTATGCCGCAAATGGAAAATGCGGTCAACCTACGGCGAAAATACAGCGATATTGATGTGATTGTGAGTTGTGGTGATATGCCATCGGTATATTTGGAATACATCACCTCCATTTTGAATGTGCCGCTGCTCTACGTGAGGGGCAATCACGACGAGCGCTATGAGGAAAAACCACCGGGCGGCGATGACCTACACGGACGCCTGATTGAGTATGGTGGCCTCACGTTTTATGGTCTGGAAGGGTCCATGAAGTACAATCGCTCCCACATTCAATATACCGACGGTCAAATGACGCGCATGGTCATGCGAGCTTACCCCACGCTTGCGTATAATCAACTTCAACGCGGCGGCCTGGACATCCTGGTTACGCATTCACCACCGGCTGGCATTCACGACGAACAGGATATACCGCATCGTGGCTTTAAAGGGCTGCTCAAATTCATGGATTGGTACCGACCTCGGTACCTGCTGCACGGTCATGTGCATACCTGGGACAGGCGCAAAACTACAGAAACGAAATACGAAGATACCTGCGTCATGAACATTAACCCCGTCACGGTTCTAGAAGTAAACCCGCGCAATGGCGCATAAACTGATGCTTGCTTGAAGTTAAGGAATCACTGTCATGTGGGAAAATTACTACTCCGTTGCTACGGTGAGCGAAGCGCTCGAACTATTGGCCGAACACGGCGAAAGCGCCCGCATTGTCGCGGGCGGCACAGATATTTTAATTGAGTTAGATCGCGGGCAGCGCCAGGGCATCACGGCCCTCATTGACATCTCGCGTGTGCCCGGTCTGAACACTATCAACATGGCAGATGAGGTTATCCATCTAGGGCCGCTCGTTACACACAACCACATCGTGGCAGACGCACGCATGACGCAGTACGCCCTGCCACTAGCCCAGGCCTGCTGGGAAGTCGGCGCACCGCAAATTCGCAATCGGGCTACCATCGCAGGTAACCTGATTACCGCATCGCCAGCAAATGATACCATCACGCCGCTGGTAGCCATGCATGCCACCATCACGTTGCGTTCCGTTCGCGGTGAGCGCGAAATTCCTATCAGTGAGTTCTATACCGGTTTACGCCGCACGGTCATGCAACCCGACGAAATGCTCACACGCATTTCGTTCCCAGCCCTTACCGGGGAAACCCGTGCGATGTTCTACAAACTTGGGCTACGCCGCGCCCAGGCCATTTCGGTTGTTAATGCAGCCACAGTATTGCACATGGATGGTGACACGATTGTCGATGCAGCCATCACGTTAGGCAGCGTAGCACCCACAATCATCCGCGTCCCTGATGCCGAGAGCGCGCTACGAGGCCGTACACTGACCCCCAATACAATACAGGCAGCAGCCCAGCGCGCTGCTGCCACACCGACCCCGATTGATGATGTGCGCGGCACCGCCGAATATCGCACAGAAATGGTTCGTGTGCTGGTGGCACGCGTGTTGCGGACGCTCGCAGACGGCAATCCAGCGCCTGCTTGGGGCAAACAGCCAGCCATGTTGTGGGGTCACCACACGAACGGCAGTGCCCCTCACCTGGGTTCAAAACACACCCACGATGTGCAAGCTCAAATCGAAACAACGGTAAATGGTAGCGACTACACAGTTGCCACCGGGCAAAACACGACCCTGCTTGACTTCTTGCGCGATCATATTGGGCTAACGGGCACCAAGGAAGGCTGCGCCGAGGGTGAGTGTGGATCATGTACTGTCTTTTTGGATGGGGCCGCCGTCATGGCCTGCATGGTACCCGCCCCGCGTGCGCATGGTGCGGAGGTCGTCACGGTGGAAGGATTACAACAAAATGACACTCTCCACCCAATCCAACAGGCATTCATTGAAGAAGGTGCTGTACAATGTGGTTATTGCACGCCCGGCTTTTTGATGGCGGGGGCAAAATTGCTTGAGGAACATCCTCACCCAACCCGCGACCAAATCAATCAGAGCATCAGCGGGAACCTTTGTCGCTGTACTGGGTATTACAAAATCGTCAGAGCATTTGAAAAAGCTGCCGGAGTAGCTGAGGAGAAATAGTACATGAGTTCGGATATCAAAGTCAAAGCACGCAAAAGCCCTATCAGCGCACTGCTCCCTGCAATGGGGGTCATTCTACTATTGGCGTATGGTTACGTGGGTTGGGCGCTCGCACCAGAGCTAATCGCCTGGACAGCCGATGAGTTTTCCGGCTTTAGTGGAAACGAATTCGACGAGAATATCATGCGCACGGCTTTTGCAGCCTTTATTTTTCTCGTCTTCACCTCGCTCACAGGCCTAGCAGTTGCCATCTTTGTCCCACGCAAGCGTAGCCGGGTCAATGAAAAAGACCTGGACAAAGAGCGCAAAGCCAACACGAAACGGATCAAGCAGCAAAAGAAAAAGCAACGTGAGCTTGCCCAAAAAGCACGCGCTAACACGAAACGTATGGGTGAAGAGTAACGCTTATGGATCGCACAGTCCCGAAAACTGGTAGCGAAGAAATCGAACTGTTCATGCGAACGTACTATTCCCTATTGCGTTCGACAGACACCATTCAAATCGAGACACTCGTCGAAAGTCACAAAGCGATGGACTCCTCGTTGCATGTCCATGCTCGTGACGACCGTCCAGACGCTTCTGCCTTGCTTTATAGCTCTCTACGACTGCCGCCTTGTATGGCCGACGTTGAAGAAATCTTGATCGGCCAACTGGAAAAAGGCTTTGCAGAGGCCGGTTACGAAGGTATCGAAAACTGGGAGCGTGTCTACGCGCCCGCTCGGCGGCGGCGTATGCATTTCGACGGCAAGCGTACCCTGGCGGCCTTCATCGCCAGCCGTTCAGACATTGACGACCTTGTTCCCATCATCACGGCGTACCAAATCGAATGGAACAAAGTCCATGTGCTGCTGCAAAGTCAGGTGGCACGGCTGTTCCTTTCCCAGCATGGAGACCGAAAGGCTCCCCTCACGGATGGCGAAATCGAACTGCTGGCCAATGTGATGCAAATTCCGCCAAGTTCGTTTAAGCGATTCGCAACGGCTATGGGGGACACGGTTTTCGCCATGCTCCGAAAAATTGCTGCCACACCCAAACAAATGGGGCTGCGACTCATTTCCGGCTCACAAGCAGACTACCGCCGTGCAACAGCAGTTTGGTGGCGCAACATCGAAGAGCAAACGGCACCAGAGGTCGAACTAGACCAGTGTCCAGTCTATTTTGTGTCGAGCAACACGCACTCGCTGGCAAACTTGCTGAGTGGGTTCGGGCTTCGGCGTGAGCAACAACTCATCCACTATATCCGAGAAAAGAAACACCACGACCTGCTCGAAGAGTACGAGGCCATTCGGGACAGCAGCGGCAGAACGAACCTGAACAACTTTTTGTACTACGTCCTCAAAAAGTACCTGGGCGACGCAGGGCGAGACGCTCAGGCCCAGCAAGAAGAGGAAGAGCGTCAAATCGGCATTTACCGCGTCCCTAGCGAACACGGCTTTGACGTTGAAGCCCAGGTGTTCATGCTGCGCCGCTTCAATGCGGAGTGGATGGATCAACGGATTACGCGTGACCTTGATCTCGGCATCCTGGCACATAGTGATGCCTACATCATCAACATTGACTACCCGCTTGGCATGGCCGCCTACGAACTGTTAAACCGCGTCAGCGAAAATGTGCGCCTGCTCGGTGTATATGTGATGGGTAAGGCCGCGACCCTGAACGGACGGGTCAACGACGTGATGATCCCAAACGTGATTCACGACGAACACTCCCAGAACACCTACATGTTCTCCAATTGCTTCGCGGCCCATCACGTCACGCCTTACATGACGTTTGGCAACGTACTCGATAATCAGAAGGCGATCAGCGTCCCCGGCACCTTTTTGCAGAATTCCAATTACATGAGTGTGTTCTACAAAGAGGGCTTTACCGACATCGAAATGGAAGGCGGCCCCTATCTGTCATCCATTTATGAGTCCTACCGCCCCAAACGACACCCATTCAACGAAATTGTGAATTTGTACGGGGTGCCGTTCGACATCGGCGTGCTGCACTACTCGTCCGACACGCCGCTGAGCAAGGGCCATAACCTGGGCGTCAACCTGAGCTATGCCGGGGTAGACCCAACCTACGCTACTGCTGTTGCGATTTTACGCCGCATCGTGAAGCAAGAAATCGAACGGCTGAAGGCCAACGGGGCTGGCAACGACCCCGATGAGGCAGAAGTCATGTCATCAGAAACAGAGGCCGAACCGCTTTTGTAGTCACGACGAAATGCGCTATAGTTGTGCGCTAAATCGTGAGTGTAAGTGAAAGACCATGCCTAAAGATCGCGACGTTGTTATTGGCAAAAGCGTTCGCCGTGTCGATGCACTTGGCAAAGTCACTGGCGAAACCCCTTACCCCGCTGACATCAACATGGACGGTCAACTGTGGATGAAAATCCGTTACAGTGACCGCCCCCATGCATACGTAAAAAGCATCAACACGCAGCCCGCGTTAAATTTGCCCGGCGTCGTGGCTGTGTTTACCGCCGCAGACGTGCCCCACAACGAGTATGGCCTGGTTATGAAAGATCAGCCTGTGCTGTGTGGCCCCGGCAGCACCAACCCCGGCGGGGACAAAGTGCGCTGTTACATGGACTATGTGGCCGTCGTGGTTGCAGAAACCGTCGAAATTGCGGCGCAGGCTGTCAAACTCATTGAGGTTGACTATGAAGACCTGCCGCCTGTGTTCGAGCCAGAAGCGGCAATGGCCGATGGCGCGCCGCTGCTTCATCACGACACACCCAACAACGTTCTGTGTCACTACCGGATTCGGCTCGGTGATATGCAATTGGGCTGGGAACAGGCTGACGTTGTGGTTGAGGGCGAATACGAAACGGGTTACCAGGAACATGCCTACCTGCAACCCGAAGCGGGCCTCGGTTACATTGACGATGAGGGTCGCGTGACAGTTGTTGTGGCAGGTCAGTGGACGCACGAAGACCAGGAGCAAATTTCGCACGCGCTCGGCCTGCCAGAAGAGCAAGTGCGCGTCATCTATCCGGCGATTGGGGGTGCTTTTGGCGGACGCGAAGATATGTCCGTGCAGATTGTACTCGCCTTGGCCGCCCAACGGCTCCAGCGCCCTGTAAAAATTCAGTGGGATCGGGAAGAGTCAATCCTATATCACCACAAGCGGCACCCGATTAAAGTACGGGCAAAGTGGGGAGCCACCCGTGACGGCAAGCTCGTTGCAGCCGAGGCTACCGTCATTGGAGATGCAGGTGCATACAACTACACGTCCAACAAGGTGATGGGCAACGCCAACCTGATGGCCACTGGCCCTTATGTGATCCCGAATTGCCACATTGACACCTACGGCATCTATACGAACAACGTGCCCTGTGGCGCTTTTCGCGGGTTTGGCGCACCACAGGGAGCCTTCGCCGCTGAAAGCCAGATGAACAAGCTCGCGGTCGCACTAGACATAGATCCACTTGAACTGCGCGTGCGCAACTCGATTCAGGAAGGCAGCATCATTTCTGTTGGAACGCCGCTGCCGCCGGGTGTGTCTATGCCGCAGGTATTGCACGCAACAGGTGAACAAAGCGGTTACTGGCAGCAGCAAAGCAGCACCTGGAAGCGACTGCCTCACGCGGCTAACGGGCACACATCTCACATGCGCCGGGGAGTTGGTGTTGCGGCAGGTTTCAAGAACGTGGGCTACAGCTTCGGCTTCCCAGAGCATTCCTGGGCGGGTATTGAACTTCATGGCCGCAGTGAAATCGAATCGGTCATGCTGCGTGTGGGCGGGGCGGACGTAGGGCAGGGTGCCCACACCGTCATGATGCAAATGGCTGCCGAAGCTGTGGGCTTGCCATTTGAATATGTGCGATTGCAAGCATCGGACACCGCAACATCCGGTTCCTCCGGTAGTGCCTCAGCATCACGCCTCACGTTTATGAGCGGCAATGCCATTCGCGGGGCAGCAGAGATAGCGCTCGCGAAATGGGACAACGAAGACCGCCCCGCAATTGGCGAGTTCATGTACCGTCCGCCCAAAACCACCCCCTATGACCCGCAAACCGGACGCAGCGAGCCAAACTTCGCCTACGGCTATGTGGCGCAGGCCGTAGAGGTCGAAGTCGATATTGAAACCGGGCAAATACATGTGCTGCGTGTCGTATCTGTCAACGACGTAGGCCGGGCCGTGAATCCACAGTTGGTAGAGGGCCAAGTAGAAGGGGCTGTTGCGCAGGCGCTCGGCTACGCCGTGATGGAGCATCTCATCTCAAAAGAGGGCCGCATCCTCAACCCGCACCTGTCCACCTACCTCATCCCAACCGTGCTGGACATGCCAACCGAAGTCAAATCCGTCATCTTGGAATATGCCGACCCGATTGGCCCGTGGGGTGCAAGGGGCATGGCAGAAATGCCCATGATTCCACTAGCGCCTGCTATTGCTGCTGCCGTCCATGAGGCCACAGGTGTTTGGCTGCACCAACAGCCCTTCACGCCAGATCGTGTCGTGAAAGCATTTAGGGAACAGGGCGTTGGCGTCTTCTAGTAGGCCAAACATGAGCGCGCCAAGATGAAACTTCACCGGGCGTTTGACATTCAACGGGGTGAGGTCATCGCGTTTGTGGGTGCGGGCGGCAAAACTGCCGCGCTTGTGGCTACGGGGTGGGAACTCGCAGCACTAGGGTGGCGTGTGCTGGCCACAACCACCACCCACATCCGGCGTGATGAGCTATCCTTGATGCCGTTTACGCTGCCCGCAAATACCCCACCGCACGAAATTGCCAATGCACTTACGACGCATCGGCTGGTATTTTTGCATGATGAAGCCGATGGTGACCGAGTTTACGGGGCCACTACGCAGCGTATTCAGCAACTGTTGGATAGCGTTGATTCCGATGTCATGCTCATTGAAGCAGATCACGCCGCCGGTACGGACATGAAGGCACCATACGAAAACGAGCCGTCAATACCGCAAGAAGCCACGCTAGTCATACCCGTCGTAGGGCTGAATGTGCTGGGTCAGCCTCTGGACGAACACCATGTATACAACGCAGCGGCCATTGATAAACGCTATGGTTTCGGCATCGGCAATCGGATAAAGTCGCCCTGGGTAGCGCAAGTGCTGCGCGACGACACCCTCAGCTTAAAGAACTTACCAGACCGCGCCAGGGCAATTGCCCTGATTAATCAGGTTCCCGAAAACGGTTATAGTCGGGCGCGGGCACGGCTCATCGCGCAGTTAGCCCTGCGCGTGCAGGCGGCCACAGGTGCATCAAAACCCACACGGCACCTGCACGGCATCGCAATGGGGTCTGTTCGGGCATCCAACCCAATTTATGAGGTACAGCGGCCTATAGGGGCCATCGTTCTCGCCGCTGGCATGTCTACACGTATGGGCGAGATGAAGGTACTGCTGCCCTGGCTAGACGGACGCACGATCATTGAACACATCATCCATCAGCTACACCTCGCCCGCGTTGATTACATTGTCGTCGTAACGGGCCATCAAAGCCGTGAGGTGCAAAACCAGGTCAAACCGCTTGGCGTTGAGGTCGCCAAAAATGAAGCATACAAAACAGGGGAGATGCTTTCTTCAGTCAAGGCGGGGTTACGTGCCATGCCCGATCACATCGCAGCGGCCATGATTGTGCTGGGTGACCAACCCCGAATCCAGGCAAAAACCGTTCACATGGTGATGGGGGCCTATGCAGAAGGGCAGGGCGACCTCGTGGCACCGAGCTACGATATGCGGCGCGGTCACCCCATCCTGATTGACCGTCGTTATTGGCAACAATTCCTCAACCTGCCAGACGACGCCTGGCCACGTGAAGTTATCAAAGCGAATGCGGACAAAATCGCATACGTGATTGTGGATAATGACAGCGTTCTACGCGATGTGGATACGCCGGAGGCCTATCGCGAGGAGAGACGCCGTGCGGGGTTGGATTAGCAAGGTGTGGGGGAGGTGGCAAGCCTCCCCGTAGCACGCCTAGTCGCGGCTGAGGCCGATAAAGTAGATCAATTGCAGCACAGCCTGGACTGCGGCAGCAACGTAAGTCATGGCAGCAGCGGTCAGCACTGCACGGGCACCACCACGGTCTTCGTCATTGACGATTAACCCGGTGTTGGTCATCATCTGTAGGCCGCGCCGACTGGCGTCAATCTCAACGGGCAGGGTCAGCAGCATGAAAACCACCACCACAGCGAAGAACAGAATGCCAAGCTGAATCAGGCCCGTGAAGTTGAAAAACAAACCCGCGAAGATCAAAATCATAGCGACGTTCGGGCTAATCGTCATGGCTGGCACCAGGAAGCTGCGCATCGCAATCAACGCAGACTCCTCCTGGTGCTGCTGAGCGTGCCCCAACTCGTGCGCAACAATCGCCATCGAAGCGACCGACGGCTGTGTCGCAATGTCCTGGGACATACGCACCGTATGGGACTGCGGGTCATAGTGATCGCTCAAGCGCCCCGGCGTTCCCTCAAAGTTGACGTTCATCAAGTTGGTATTGCGGACGAGATAATCACCCACTTGCATACCCGTCATGTTGCGGCTGTTTGCCGTCTTGCTCCACTTGCGATAGGTCAGCATCAAAAAGGCTTGCGCGCCAAGTGACAGCACAATCGCGGGCAGGAACACATACAACAGGTAATTGCCATCAAAAAACAGCATTCGTTCTCACTCCTTCTCTGAGTCTCTACACTACTATACGCGAAAGTATCCCATAAAAGTTCTGGGAATCGCGTCAAAAACACATTAGAACGCGCATTACGACAGCGCCCCTAGATGCGCCGTCAAACCATCAACGGTGTTAAGGTGCGCGGGCAGCAAACGATTATCGAGTAACCGTGGCTCACCGATTTGCACAGCCAGCGACGCCAACATAGGCTCCTGTGAGGCTTCGTTTAGCTCTTCTAGCGTGACCGCATCTGCCACAGACACATAATCTACCTGTGCTGTTGGCTCGGCGCGCAGCACAGCCCACATTGCATCTCGCAGCGCATCGGGGGTACGTTCCCCGGCCTCGTATTGGGCAGCGGCAACATCCAATGCTCGGCTGAGTACGGTAGCTCGTTGCCGCTCAGCTTCTGTCAGGTAGGCATTGCGTGAACTCAGGGCCAAACCATCCGCTTCGCGTGTGGTGGGCACCACAACAATCTTAACGGGCATATTCAAGTCATGCACCATGCGCCGGATGACAACCACTTGCTGGGCGTCCTTTTGGCCGAAGTAAGCGCGCTGCGGCTGCGTCAAATTGAACAGTTTCGCCACCACCGTCGCCACGCCGCGAAAGTGATCGGGCCGATGCGCGCCCTCCAATCGCTGGGAGACGCGCTCAACGTCGATATACGTCTGAAAATCACGCGCATACATGACATCCGGGGTGGGCACAAATACCAGGTCAACGTCAGCAGCAGCCAGTTTTTCCAGGTCATTTTCCAATGACCTTGGATAACTTGAGAGGTCTTCATCGGAGCCAAACTGGGTCGGATTCACAAAAATCGTGGCAATCACCCCATCGTTAGTAGCCCTGGCCTGTTCTACCAACGCCATGTGACCGGCGTGCAGGGCACCCATCGTTGGCACAAGCCCCGTGCTGCCGCGCAACGCCCCCCGTGCAACCCGCAGGTCACTAAGGTTCTGGGTGACTTGCATGGCTCGTCTCGCCTACCACTTCGTCTATCACGGAATCGCGCATCGAAAAGCTGTTGTCATCGGTTGGGAATGCTCCCACTTCGACATCACTGACGTACTGGGTGATTGCGTCCCGCATCGCCTGGCCGATTTCCGCATAGCGGCGCGTGTGCCGAGGCACAAACTCGTCAAACAGCCCCAAAATGTCATGGAAGACCTGCACCTGTCCGTCTGTGTGCGGCCCGGCACCAATGCCAATCGTCGGGATGCTGAGCTTCTCTGTAATGGTTTTGGCCAGCGGTGTGGGCACCAATTCCAGCACAACCGCAAATGCCCCCGCCTGTTCAATCGCCTGCGCATCGCGCAGCAGTTGCTTGGCCGTGTCAACATCACGGCCCTGGACGCGAAAGCCCCCGAAGTTGTTCACACTCTGCGGTGTCAGTCCAATGTGCGCCATCACCGGAATGCCAGCGTCCACAATGCGTTTGATTGTGGGGGCCAAAGCCTCGCCACCTTCCAGCTTGACCGCACTCACACCACCCTCTTGCATTAAACGGCCACTGTTCTGAAGCGCCTGCTCTGCGCTCACAGAGTACGTCATAAAGGGTAGGTCACCCACAACAAGCGGCTTTTGTGTGACCCGTGTGACGATAGCGGCATGATAAATCATATGATCTAACGTCACCGGAATGGTGGAACTGTGCCCCTGAATCACCATGCCCAGCGTATCGCCAACCAGCAGCATCGGCACACCAGCAGCCTCTGCTAGGCGAGCACTTGTGGCGTCATAGGCGGTCAGCATCGTGATGCGCTCAGGCGCGTCTTTTAGCTTTTGGATGTCACGAATCGTGTTCCGTGCCATGGTCGTCTTGTCCTTGCTCTAATAGCTGCTCAATACGGCTCGTGGACGTGCCACGCTGCTCAAGCATTCGATAGCTTTGACGCGCCAACAACCGATACACTTCCGTATAATCCGCATCAAACCCATCCAGCGCTTGTAGATGCGCGGCTATTGTTCGCACATCACCGCGCACCAATGGCCCCGTCAGCGCGCCCGGTGTGCCCTGCTGTTCAAGATTAACAACCGTCGCCTGCACCAGCCGATTGAGTGCAACTCGGGCGACTTCTGGATCATCAGAAAACCCGGAAAGGAGCGTCTCTGCCATATTGTACAGGGTGACGGTGTAGTTGCTGGCTATAACCAATGCCGCGTGGTACAGCGCTTTATGGTCAGTCGGCACGGTTAAGCTGCGCCCACCTATCTCAGTGACCAGGGCTGAGAGGGTGCTGCGCAGTTGCTCATCGTTTGCTTCGACGGCGAAGGTTGTTCCGGATAAGGCATGTAGCGCGGCATCTACATCAGCGAATGGCAATGCGGGGTGCAAACTCCCGACGACAGCCCCACCCTTTGCAAGCGGGGAGAGTGTGTTCAGCGTGTGGGCACCCGATGTGTGAACGACGCACTTGTCCGTGAGGTCGTCGGACACACTCGCAATATGCTCGGCCAAAAGCTCAATCATGTCGTCTGGCACAGTTAAAAACGTCAGGTCAGCCGCCTGCACCACGGCAGCAGATGTGCGTTCAACTCGTGCGCCCACTGTGTTTGCAAGTTGGTGCGCGTTGGCAGGGGTACGGCTGTAAACCGCTGCTATGGTATAGCCTGCACCCTGCCACGCTCGTGCGAGTGTTGTGCCAACCTTTCCGGCTCCAATGAACCCCAATCGCATGGTCAAGTTATTGTGACGGCAGCGGTGTTGGCGTGGGAATGGGGTCGCTGATGATGATATTGAGTGTACAGGTTGCTTTCACCTCGCCAGAGATGTCGAAGACGTTTAGGCGGAACTGATACTCGCCCGGTAGGTAAAAGCTCGGCACAAACTGGCCCAGCGATGTTAGTTCCTGTGCAGGTTGAGTGTAGTCCACCAGCGGCGCGAACTCATTGGATGTGCTTTCACCGCGTAGTTCAAAGCGATAGAAAGCGAAGTTGTCGATGTGGGCAGTCCCGCGCACATCCACCGCTTCAAACACGACCATCCCGTTAGCGGGCACTTGCAGCATGGCGTTGTCTGTATCGCAGCCAACAACTTCACCCGGATTGGGAACAATCGTACCAACGGGCGTCGGCGTAAGCGTCGGCGTGATCTGGATTGCCTCGAATGGCTGGGTTGCGTCAATGAGATTCGCCACCTCGCTGTCGTCAATGCCGGTATCATCTCGTACCTGCGGGGTAGGCGTGCTGAACGGTAAATCCTCCACGGGCGCAAGGATTTGCCCTAATTCTTCGTTCTGTGCTTCCAGGGTTGGCACCACCACACGCTGAATCCCCAGGACAAGTAGCGCAGCCTCAATGAGTAGAATCAATCCGGTGACTGCATTGGCACGCCGATAGCGGGCCAGACCGCGCTCTAGCTCAAAGTACGTCTCACGGAAGTCACGCTGTGCGAGGCCCCAATTGCGCCACGCCAAAAACACGCCGATACCAATCAAGATGTATAGACCAATCGCCAATTGGTCAATCAAGAACATCATTCCCGTCATGCGTTGATCTTCCTCACCACACCGCGGACGATTTTTGCTAACTTGGGCACAATTACCGCGCCCATCTCCATGACTTCAATGTGCGACGTTTCGCGTGTCGTGTCAATCTCGTCAATAGCGACGTTCGTAATGCTAGAAAAGGCCATCACGCGTAAACCAGCGTGCCGCGCCACCACCACCTCATGCACAGTGGACATCCCGATTGCGTCTGCGCCCAGGGTGCGGAACATACGGATTTCCGCAGGCGTTTCAAAGTGCGGCCCAGTGATGCACGCATAGACCCCCCGCCGCAACGTTTCACCTGCTTCGAACGCTATATCTAACGCAGTTTGACGGAGGCCACGATCATACGTCTGTGCCATACCCAAAAAGCGCGGGCCAATGGCATCGTCGTTGGGGCCAATGAGCGGGTTCATCCCCGCCAGCCCAGCAAAATAAATGTGATCGTTCACGAGCATAATGTCACCCGCGTCGAAATCCGCATTGATGCCGCCTGCCGCGTTGGTCAGGATAAGCGTATTAACACCGAGTTGTGTCATCAACCGAATGGGGAACGTGACCTGCTGCGGCGTGTACCCCTCGTACAGGTGGGCGCGCCCCTGCTGCACCACAACATCCTGACCTTCTAACTGCCCGAAGACCAAATTACCGCTGTGGCCTTGAACCGTAGAGGCCGGATAGCCTGGAATGTCGGCATCCGCGACGACAATTGCGTTTTCCAGTTCGTTAGCAAGTGTTCCCAGGCCAGACCCTAAAACCAATCCAATCGTGGGTTGGAAGGCTCCGATTTTTTCGCGTATGGCCGTCAGTGCTGGTGTGTAATCGACTTGTGATGGTGTCATGGGTGCGTGTTGTTCATAGCCAGATTTGAGGGACATTGTAACAGAAGTTAAATCAACAGATGAGTCGTTGTACTCTTGGAATTGATTTTGTGCTATACTGATTACATTACAAGTGATAACAAAAGACCTACAGTTCTACATGGCCCGGTCAGATTTACAAAGCGCAGTGTCCCGCTACAATCAGGTTTATAAGAAGTTGTACAATCGCGAACCGCGTAGCTTTCGCGTCCTCAACGATGAGTTCGTTGTTGTCAATGATATGCAAATCCGCCTTGCCGACCTTAAAGACCTCACGGTGCGCCTGGAAGAAGAATATCAAACACAGCAGGAAAAGCAGCGGGGTGCGATCAAGCGCATTATCGGTTGGCTGCGAAAGGCCTAACCTACTCGCGTACTACACATCCCCAAACAAAATCCAACGCGCTCACCCCCTCTGAGCGTTATAATACCCATAGTTCAGCAGGTGCAGCGATAGGTTCTCCCCCTCATGGATTCGTTCAAAGAGTCAAAACGGCAAATTATTAACGCGCTCGTTCTCATTTTGATGGTCACGACAATAGGTGTGGTTGGTTTCGCCTTCTTTGAAAAGCTCGGGCCATTAGACGCACTCTATCTAACCGTCATCACGCTAACTACCGTTGGCTACGGTGACGAAGTTGCCAGGACTGAGATTGGGCGGGCATTCACCATGTTGCTTGTCCTTGGCGGGTTCGGCGTAGTGGCCTACGGCCTTCAAGCAACAGCGACCTTTCTCGTCAGCCCCGAAATCCTCAACCTGCGCCAAAAACTTCACACCCTCAAGACGATTCGCCGCCTGGAAAATCACTACATCATTTGCGGTAATGGGCCAGTGGTCGATCAGACGATTGCGTACCTGTTGCAAAGCGTGCAAATGCGCCTCGCTTTCTACGACGAGGCGCTTTACGGCCCAGTGGATAACTTCCTGGATCGTATTTTCGGAGACGATGAACTCGGCCACTACCCGCGTGCACGCGCTGTCGTTCGGCGTATTTACCTGTCATCAACGCGCCCGTTTCAGCGAGTTGGCACCCTGCTCGACTTAATCGTGGTGATTACCGAAGATGAACACTACGCGCACAAGCTGCGTGATAAGGGCTTCTTCGTAATAGAAGGCTCACCAAAATACGAGGCTACGCTTCAAGATGCAGGGGTTGAGCGGGCCAAAGCTATTATGGTTACGCTGGCTGAGGAAAACGAAACCCTGCTCACCGTCCTCACTGCGCGGGACATGAACCCGAACCTTTACATTACTGCCACTGCGGAGCGCGAAGACCTTGCAGAAAAGATATTGCGTGTGGGTGCCAATCAAGTCATTAGCCCGTTTGAACTCGCTGGAAAATTCCTCAACAACTTAACACTGCGCCCGGCGGTATATGATTTTTTCAACGGCATTTTGTTCGACCACACGCTTGACGTTCAATCCACGCAGATAACACTCAAACAAGGCGCACCGTGGATCGGCAAACGGGTTCGCGAACTGTCCCTTAATGATCGTTTTGATGCGGCGGTGTTGGGCATCTGCGGTACGGACGGTGGCTATATTGTAGCTCCCAGCGATAGCTACGTTTTGGGGGAAGGTGAGGACTTGATTGTGATTGCGCCCTCACGCAGCATCTCAGCGATTAAAGATGAAGCCGTGATTGGCACGAATACCGCTGTCAAGATTCAGGATCATCACCCACCCACAACAGTTAATCCCAAACAAGCAGACAAGGTCTACACGCTGGAAGAAGCCGAGGCAGCCATCGCTGGAATGGAAAAGCATTTCATCATCTGCGGTGATGATAGCGTTGCCTATCATGCCGTTATGCAGCTAGACCCCACCCGACCGTTTGTAGTTGTCAGCCAGCAGGATGACCACGTTGAAAAGCTGCTGTCACGCGGCTTCCGCGTTATTAAAGGTGACCCAACACGGGATGAAACCCTGCTGCGCGCTAAGGCCGATACTGCACTCGCGGTGATGATCTCGCTGGAAGACGACGCTGATACCGTGTTAACGGTCATCAGTGCCCGCGCCATCAGCAACCAACTGCTTATCACTGCCACCGCAGACGTAGACGAAACCGTTCGCAAGTTAGAGCGTGCGGGCGCAGACCGGGTAATTAGTCCCTACAACATCGCGGCGCAAGTGATCCTACTCGCGACGACGCGCCCGATTGTGAGCGGCTTTTTCACTTATGTGCTGTACAACGAGGACGCAGGCATCGAAACAACCGAGCTTTACATGCAGGATAACTCATCCTGGATTGGCAAAACTATCGGTGATTTACGCTTGGAGCGGTTATTCCGGGCACATGTGATCGCAATCCGTCAGCCGGACGGCAAGTTCACCTATACGCCGCCCAGCGAACGTGCGATCAAAGCTCATGAAGTTCTGATTATCGTTACGCCAATGGTTCATGCAGATGAATTGAGGCTGGCCGCCCACGGCGACGAAGCCAAGCGGCCCGATACCCTCCGGCGTACAGATGTCATCACCACTATTGTAGGGCGCAACCCATTGCTAGAGTAACCCGGAAGCCGACCGCAACTTGATGGGCGGTCCGCGTTCGCCTGTGATGGTTTAGCTTTGTGCTTGCTTCATGAAGTCACCTACTTTTTCGAGTAGGTCACCCTTGCTGACTGGCTTAGATAGGTAATCATCACACCCTGCTTCGATGAAGCGTTCGCGGTCGCCATGCATCGCATTGGCGGTCAGTGCAATCACTGGAATCTCGGCAGTTTCGGGTGCCTTCTTCAATTCCTTAACAACATCCACACCGTCAATGTCAGGCAAGTTGATGTCTAAAAGAATCACGGTAGGTAAGTGAGATTTAGCCGACGCCAAACCCTCCCCACCGGTTTCCGCTTCCAACATCTTGTAACCGCCCATTCGCAAAAACTTGCGAACCAAGCGCATGTTCTGCGGGTTATCTTCAATGTAGAGTACAGTTGCGTTGTCTTCCGTCATAACGATGACCTCCCAATGCATAATAGCTTATGTATTGTACTACGTATTCAGCATTATAAAACAACGTTTTGTTAAGGCTCAGTCAAAGTCTTCTGACTCGACCTTCGTCCTTAGCCGGTCAATGCGACCCGCCTGGGGCCGAACGCGGTTGATCCGATTGTTTGCACGACGCCGATAACGTAACCAACGGGCACGCCAACGCGCCAGGAAGTAGGCAAAGCGACGGCGCTGCTGGTTGATCCGGGCACTACGGTCATCTTTGGGGACACCCCACTGCACAACCATAGCCGCCCATGTCAATCCGCCACCAAACCCAACGAAAACGATATTGTCCTGGTCTTTGATTTCACCTTGCTGGATGGCCTCACACAGCGCAATCGGGATGGAGGCGGCGGAGGTGTTGCCGTATTTTTCAACGGTGCTAAAGAACTTGTTCTGATCGAGCTTCAGGTTGCGCGCAGCCGACTGCAAAATGCGGTCATTGGCTTGATGCGGCACCACCAAAGACAACTCGTCCAGATTCAGCCCAGCTTTCGTCAATGCCTGTTGGATGCTCTCGCCGACGATGCGCGTGGCGAACTTAAACACCTCGCGGCCATTCATGTGCAGCTTGTGGATTTTCTGATCGTCTTTCGAGTAGGAGATGTCACAACTGCCTACCGTTGGCACGCCAAGCAAGTCATAGCCTGACCCATCTGAGCGCAACACCGACGACAACACGCCACCCGGCTGTTCACTGGCCGTCATGACAACTGCGCCAGCACCGTCTCCGAACAGAATACACGTGCTGCGATCTTGCCAGTCCAGTAGTCGAGACATCGTTTCCGCCCCAATCACCACTGCTGTATCAATGCTGCCGGAGCGGATGGCCTGAGCTGCCATATCTACACCATAAACAAAGCCCGAACAGGCGGCACTCAGGTCAAACGCACCTGCCCGGCTTGCGCCCAACCAGTTTTGTATGAGGCTGGCCGTACTCGGAAAGATGTTCTCTGGCGTAGACGTAGCCACAATCACCAGATCAACCTCAAACGGTAAGATGTCAGCAACATCCAGCGCCTGCTGCGCGGCCTTCAGGCCCAGGTTCGCCGTTGTCTCACGTTCATTCGCCACATACCGCTGGCCAATGCCAGTGCGCGAACGAATCCACTCGTCATTGGTCTCAACGATAGCCGCGATGTCATCGTTGGTCATTGCCCGTTCGGGGACGGCCATCCCCCAGCCAACGATATGCGCGTAGCGCAGTTGGCCCGGTGCATGCGCGTGAACGTGGCCAGCGCCGTTTCGACTATGATTTGCCATTGGCGCTATGTTCACCAAAAATCAGGACAGCGTTGTGACCGCCAAAACCAAATGAATTACTCATAGCGGTTTGAATCGGGTGTTTTTCCCCTGTGTTCGGAACGTAGTTCAGGTCACATTCGGGGTCGGGTGTTTGCAGATTGATGGTAGGCGGCGCAAAATCCTCACACATCGCCATGATCGAGAAGACAGCCTCGACTGCGCCAGCGGCCCCAAGCAGGTGCCCGGTCACGGACTTCGTTGAGCTAATCGGAATGTTGTAGGCTTGCTCGCCAAAAGCATTCTTGATTGCCGTCGTCTCCGACTTGTCGTTGAGTGGGGTGCTGGTGCCGTGTGCGTTTATGTAGTCAATTTGATCGACACTTAGTTCAGCGTCCGTTAGTGCGTTCTGCATTGCTTTTGTAGCGCCCTCGCCTGTTTCCAACGGGGCTGTGACGTGATGCGCGTCCGACGTATGACCGTAGCCCAGCACCTCTGCATAGATATTGGCACCACGCGCCAGCGCATGGTCTAGGTCTTCAAGCACCAAAACAGCAGCACCCTCACCCATCACAAACCCGTCTCGGTCTGCGTCAAAGGGGCGTGAGGCCTTTTCGGGATCGTCGTTGCGGCGGGAGAGCGCCGTCATATTGTTAAAGCTTGCGATTGCGGACTCAACAAAAGCTGATTCTGCACTACCGGCCAGCATTGCCTTCACGCGCCCGTGGCGAATGTGGTCAGCCGCCTCACCGATGCAGTTGTTACCCGTGGCACAAGCTGTTGTGATGTTGTAGTTAGGCCCACGCAGGCCATATTCCATCGAAATTTTTGCCGAGGTCGAATCAATCAACATCATCGGGATGGCCAGCGGGCTAATGCCTTTGTGACCCTTCACCTCAAATGTGCGCACCGTGTCTACAATGGTTTCAATGCCACCAATGCCTGACCCGATAATGCAGCCGACGTCATACTGATTGTCTTCGTTGACTTCTAGCCCACTATCTTCCATAGCCTGCTTAGAAGCGACCATCGCAAGTTGTGTTACGCGGTCTGTACGGCGGGCCACACGCCGCCCAAAGTATTCGTCGGGGTCGAAGTTAACCACTTCACCGCCGATTTTGTTTGCAATACGACTCGTATCGACACGTTCCAGGGTACGAATGCCAGACTTACCTGCTGCCGCATTCCGCCATGCTTCTTCAACGGTGTTACCCGTCGGGCAGATGATACCCATACCTGTTATCACCACTCGGCGTCGTTCCACAATGAGTTCTCCTATGATTTGTATTTGTTATCCGCTCTATTTCCGCTAAACGCTGAATTATGCCTATCCAAAGGATGAATGGCAATGTTAGCCCATTTGATAACCCAAACACCCGACGCAGGTTGCGGCCATGATCTTCCTAAACACATGCCACGGCGCGTGCTACAATAGCGTGTATGATCCTTGTGACTGGCGCAACTGGTTTTATTGGCAAGCCCCTCGTAGAGCGATTGATCTATGATGGGCATCCTGTGCGCTGCCTGTTGAACGAAAAACAGGTTGCCACACTCCCATGGAAAGCCGCCCCCGAAATCATCACAGGCACACTGATGGACAGTGTCGTACTGTACCAGGCTATGAGCGGCGTCAACACAGTCATCCATCTGGAAAATGCCCAGTGGTGGGGCCGCGAACGTGACCTTGAGCGGGTGGAGATTCACGGCACGCGCAACCTGGTGGAAGCCGCTCGTAGTGCCCGCGTCGGACGTATTATCACGCTCAGCCACTTAGGGGCCACACCATCCGCAGCCTATCCGCTGTTGCGCGTGAAGGGCACTGTGGAGGAAATCATCCGCTCTGGTGGCCCCGCGTACACCATTATCCGTTCTGGCGTGGTGTTTGGCAAAGATGATGCGTTCATCAACCACATTGCCATGCAATTGTTGAGCAACCCATTTCTTTTTTTGATGCCAGGCCGAGGCGAAATCGTTCTTCATCCCATCTACATTGATGACCTTGTGGAAGCCATCGCGCAAACGCTTGAAAATCTCGACACGGTTGACCAGATGATTGAGATTGGCGGCCCAGAGTACATCACCCTGCGCGACCTGATTCGTACCGTGATGCGCGTCAGTGGGCGTGAGCGGCTTATCGTTTCTGTACCGCCCTACGCCTTACGCTGGATCAATCAGGGTACCCGGCTTGTACTCCCCAGGACGTTGCTTACACCTCAGTGGCTAGACCTGCTAGCGACCAATCGTGTTGCCAAAATCGGCACGCTGACCCGCTACTACACGATCAAACCGCACCGCTTGGAAGACACGCTGCTGACCTATTTGCCCGGTTCCAATGGCATTTGGGCTACGCTACGCGCCGTTTTCCGCCGCCGCCCCAGGAGCTTTTAATGACTGCCGCCATCGACATTCAACCTCTGCACACGCTTGCACAGATGCAATCGGCAGTTGAACTCCAAAAGACCTACTGGGGTACAGACTACAGCGCGGTTATTCCGGAACACATGCTCTATACCATTGTTGCAACAGGTGGGCACGTGTTGGCAGCCATGGATGGGGACACAGTAGCGGGTGTTCTAGTCGGGTTGATTGGCCTGGGCAGCCGAACGCCAGAAGCCCCCACAGCGCCATATATCTTTTCCAAACGGATGGTCGTGCTGCCTGCGTATCGTAATTATGGTCTGGGCTACCGCCTCAAGATGGCTCAACGCGACCTTGCACTGGCGCAGAACCTTGAGCGCGTGGTGTGGACATTCGACCCGCTCCTATCCCCTAATGCCTACCTGAACTTGCACAAGCTCGGCGGGGTTTGCTACGAATTTCATCGCGACCACTACGGCACCGACAACATCGGCGGGCTAAGCCCAACGGGCTACAGTGATCGCCTGCAATTGGAATGGCCCGTCGCAGACGGTCCTGTCGCAGAACGGGCTGCTGGCACGGCACCAACCCGATCCGTTGCGGATTACCTTGGCGACGGCGGCCTCATCATCAACCCGGCAAGCATCAGCGATGACGGTTACCTGACGCCTGCGAACCGCATTGAATCTGTTGGTACGGGCAACTGGGAACTGATAGAAATTCCGCCAAACCACGTTGACATCGAAAAACAAAAGCCTCGCCTAGCAGCCGCCTGGCGCGCCCATAACCGCCAAACATTAGAAGCCTGCCTGCAATCGGGTTATACTGTGGTCGATTTTGTGCGAGCACCCGTCGAAAGTGGCATCGGGCGTGTGTATTACGTTTTGCGTCGCTAGCCATGTCACCTGCTTTGACAGGCCATCGCACCATCACATCAACAGAAGGGAACTCCATTGAAATCCATAACCATCAGTAGCATTCGGCTCTACCCCATTGCGTTGCCCCTGGTTGAGCGCCTGGGAACGAGCTTTGGCAAAGAACCCTTCAAAACGGCAATCCTCATTCGATTGGAAACAACTGACGGCTTGATCGGCTGGGGCGAGGTCTCTGCGGAGATCAAACCGGGCTACATTTACGAAACGATGAGTACGGCCTTCCACATTTTGACCGAATTCCTGGTGCCGGCCCTGCTTGATAAAACCGCGAGCCACCCCACGGACGTGCAGGCGATGCTGGCCGGAACGCGTGGACATCCACTGGCGCACCACGGGCTGGAAGCCGCTGTGTGGGATGCGTTTGCCAAAGCAAACAACATGTCCCTGGCAGCGCTTTTCGCGGCCTCGCTGCCCGAAATTAAAGGGAAGAAGCACGAACCCGAAGGGTACGCTACGGTTGGCGTGAGCATCGGGATTCAGGATAGCGTGGATGCAACCCTGGAAATCATCACAAAGCGGCTGGAACAGGGCTACAAGCGCATCAAGTTGAAGATCAAGCGCGATTGGGACTTGGAACTGGCTCAGGGCGTGCGCCGCACTTACCCCGACATCTCGCTGATGTTAGACGCCAACAGCGCCTACACCCTCGAAGATACCGAACACCTCAAGCAGCTTGATGACTTTGATTTGCTCATGATTGAGCAGCCGCTGCCCTACAATGACATCTACCTGCACAGCAAATTGCAACCCCAACTCGACACACCCGTCTGCTTGGACGAAAGCATTCTGACGCTGGGCGACACGCAAATGGCCATTGAATCGGGTGCTTGCAAGATCATTAACTTGAAGCCCGCCCGTGTGGGCGGCTACACCGAAAGCCTCAAGATTTACCAGTACTGTGCAGAAAATGACGTGCCGCTTTGGATCGGCGGCATGTTGGAAACAGGCGTGGGACGAGCGGCTAATCTCGCGTTTGCCAGCCTGCCCGCTGTGACACTACCCTGTGACATTTCCGCGACTGACCGTTACTTTGACCCCGACATTGCCGAACCTGCCTTCAAGATTCGCGAAGACAGCACAATTGCTGTTGCAGATGGCGACGGTATCGGCGTCGAAGTGCAGATGGCACGCGTACTGGCCGCCAACGAATATTGCCTGGAAAACCTGCCCTATGCCCTACCGGGAGTCGGTGCATGAGCAGCTTCGTCGGTAAACAGGTTACCTTTATCGGCGGCGGCATGATGGGCAGCGCGATGATCGCCGGGGTGTTGCGCAAGCAATTATTGCAGGCTGACCAAATCGTCGTTGCAGACCCTGACAGTGAGCGTGGCGCCCAACTCAGTGCGGATTACGGTCTACAGCACACGACATCAAATACCGAAGCTGTGCAGGGAGCCGATATTGTTGTCATCGCTGTAAAGCCTCAGTATTTTGACAGTGTCGTGGCCGATATTGCGGGGGATGTCAACAATGCAGACTTCGTACTGAGCATCATGGCAGGCGTGACAATTGGGTTGGTATGCCGGCGTTTACACATTGAGCGTATGGTGCGCTCAATGCCGAACACGCCCGCCACCATCGGGCACGGCATCACCGCATGGATAAGCACAGACAAGGTCAGCGAAGCCAGTCAAGCGATGGCAGAGCAGCTTTTGCAATCTCTGGGCGAAACGGTACAGGTGCCTGACGAACGCTACTTAGATATGGCAACCGCCGTGAGTGGCTCTGGCCCGGCATACGTTTTCTTATTCATGGAAGCTATGATTGACGCGGCGGTTCACCTCGGCTTTTCGCGCCCAGACGCAACAAAGTTGGTCATGCACACCATCAGCGGTGCAGCCGAGTACGCCAAGCAAAGCGGCGAACACCCTACTGTATTGCGCAATCAAGTAACCAGTCCCGGCGGCACCACGGCGGAGGGCTTATATCACATGGAGCAGCTAGGGCTGCGCAATGCGGTGGCGCGGGGCATCTGGGCAGCCTATCAGCGTTCCGTGATGCTGGGCGGCGGCAACCCCCGCAACCCAGATACCTCAACGTAGCAAGTCATGCGTCCGTCACGATATGCTGCTGCTTAACGTAGATGCGTTTGCCATCGGCCAGGTCAGCATCTACGTTGGTTGATGGCCCGACAACCGAGCGCTCACCCAATTTGACGCCCGGCATCGTCATCGCATCGACTGAGATAAAGGCATCACGGCCAATCATCGCGCCCAGCTTATCGCGGCCCGTGAGCATTCGGTTGCCCTTGACCGTGCTTTTGACAATCCCTTTGTCAATGCGAAGGTTAGCCGTGGTGCAACCCGCAGAGAAGTTAACCCCCGTCGCAAACACTGAGTCCAACACGCGGCACGCGTGCATATGGCAGTCCGGCGCAACGTAGCTGCGCGCCACTTCTGTCGTAAAACCGACCTCACAGCCATCCAATACCATCGAATTGCGTACCAGTGCGCCATTGCCAACGACGGTTCCATCACCAATGTAGGCCGGGCCAGCGACGGTTGCCCCAGGGAAGATTTTTACGTTTTCGCCGATGTACACATTGCCAAACAGCTTGGCTGTGTCTGCAATGAAGGCACTCTCGCTAATCTGCTGGCCCTCAATCTGATCCAAGAAGAAGTTCATCACGTCCAGCACATGCCAGGGATACTTCAACGCAGACCAGTTACCCTCATGCACAATGGCTTGGAAGTGCGTCTGCTGCATGCGTTTGGCCATCGCGCGCTCATAGTGGTCGTCAGTGTCGTTGCTGGCGGCGTACTCTGCTTCGATTGCCGCGTAGAGCGCCGGCGCGTCCTGATGCAAGTGCGCCACCAAATTCACCAAATCGCTCGGCTCGTTGCCGGCCCCCGGCTTTTCGTGAACATCTGAGATGCGTCCAGCGTCGTCAACGACCAGGTAACCGCCAGGGAAGTAACGGTCTACTTTGTAGCCTGCAATATATGACTTCGACGGATCAGCTTCGTATGCGCCGAGGATACTCTTATGAAGCGATAACTCGACAACATCATGCACCTGCGTCACGTATACCGCCTGTGATGCCTGCCCTTCAACAGCAAATCGGGTTTGCAACAACGCATCACCCATACCCTTGGGTTGCGATTGTGTGACAAGTTCCGTCGTTATACCTGGCAATGCCGCTGCAATCTTCGCAATGGCCTCGTGATTGGCAGGGTTAGTCACAATCACTGCTTTTTCAAAACCCACCTCTGCCAGGCGGACCAATTGCGTTTCGAGCAGCGTTTGACCCCCGAACCGAATGAGTGACTTTTCTCGCAGCGGCCACATCCGCGACGAGGCACCGCCTGCGAGGACAATCAGCACCGGCTTTGCGTTTGACATTGACTTCCGTCCCTTCCTGATACGCATGTGATGTCCCATCGGTGGGACGTTCGTGTCAACATCGGATTGTACCACCCCACCTTGGGTAACCGGTAACAATGCCCTACTTCCCGCCGTTTATGGGAAGTTAACTCGTCTGACGGCAAAACTTGTGATATATTGTCACCATCTGGGGATAAAGTCATCCTCAGAAACACTCCATACACCAACTACGGTTGCATTGTTCTGAGATGCACCCGGTTGTGTTGCTTACCCTCTTGACAATTTTCACAACGCGTCGTATTCTACAGTGTACGACGGGAGTCATTCGGCACTCCCCCGACGAGTAGTTGTACCCGCGACTTGCAGCTATTCCGTACCTCGCTCTCGATTAGCAGGTTCAACCGAATACCAGTCCCACCCCTTGCACAATCAGGAGGACACGCCTTGGAGGCGAAAGATTTTAGCGCACTGCGTATTAGCCTAGCCTCACCGGAACAGATCCTTTCTTGGTCATACGGCGAAGTCACCAAACCGGAGACGATCAACTATCGCCGCCTGCGCCCAGAAAAGGATGGTTTGTTCTGTGAGACCATCTTCGGCCCGACGAAAGACTATCAGTGTTACTGCGGTAAGTACAAGAACATTCGCTACAAGGGCATCATCTGTGACAAGTGTGGTGTTGAAGTTACCCGTGCCTCCGTTCGCCGTGAGCGCATGGGCCACATCTCTTTGGCCGCGCCTGTCGCGCATGTTTGGTACACTCGACGCGTACCCAGCTACCTTGGTCTGTTGCTAGACGTTAGCCGTCGCAACCTAGATCGTGTGCTGTACTTCGCACAATTTGTCATCACGCGCGTTGATGAAGACGCCCGTCAGCGCGCCTTCAAGCGCATTGAGCGTGAATTGCAGGAGAAGGAAAAAGCCATCCTTGCCGAAATTGAAGGTCGGCAGATGATTGTTGCGGAAGAGCGCGACGCTGACCTTGGCCCCATAGAGGAGCGAATCGCGCAGGTTGAGGCGCACTTCGAAAACGAGTTAACGCGCCGTACCGACGCGGTTATTCAGGAAGCACAATCTATTCAGAGCCGGATTGAGTCCATTGTTGGCCAAAAGGCACCTGAAGACATTGCCCTGACTGCCGCCGACGAGGTCATCGTTAAGTCTGGCAAAAAAGTCACCAACGACGCGCTGTCACGCGTCCAGGATGTGCTACAGGGCTACCTGAACGAGTTGGAAACTGTTGTTCAGGAAGAGCGCGACCACGAGATCGGCGTTGTCCGGCATCAATACGAAAACTACCAGGGTGAAGCGTCTGCGGGTTTGGACGAATACGTCAAAGAACTTGAGGAACGCCTGGAAGTGATCCGCGACAGCGCCAAGCGCGCCCGCGAAGAGATTGAGCGCCTGGAAATCGGCCAGTTTTTGTCAGACGCGCAGTACCGCGAAATGCGTGGGCGCTACGGTAGCGTATTCAATGCCAACATGGGCGCTGAAGCTTTCCACGAGATTTTGCAGCACCTAGATATGGAGAAGCTGTCCAAGGAATTGTGGCACGAGGTACGCACGACCCGCTCTAAGCAGCGAAAGAAGAAAGCCACCAAGCGCCTGACGGTGCTAGAAGCCCTGCGCAAGAGCGATAATCGGCCAGAGTGGATGATTCTCACCATGCTGCCGGTTATTCCGCCTGACCTGCGCCCGATGGTGCAGCTTGACGGTGGCCGCTTTGCGACCAGTGACCTCAACGACCTGTATCGCCGTGTGATTAACCGCAACAACCGCCTCAAGCACCTACTAGAACTGGGCGCGCCGGACGTGATCGTCCGCAATGAAAAGCGTATGCTTCAGGAAGCGGTTGATAGCTTGATCGACAACAGCCAGCGTGGCAAGGCCCTTAGCCGTCGTGGTCGCCGTGAACTGAAGTCCCTTAGCGACATGCTCAAGGGTAAGAAGGGTCGGTTCCGCCGCAACCTGCTCGGTAAGCGTGTTGACTACTCCGGTCGTTCGGTCATCGTAATTGGGCCAAAGCTCAAGTTGTACCAATGCGGCCTACCAAAGACGATGGCCTTGGAACTGTATCGCCCGTTTGTGATTAGCCGGCTGGTGCGTCACAGCTACGCCAGCAATGTCAAGGGTGCCAAGCGCATCATTGAGCGTGAGCGGCCCGAAGTGTGGGAAGTGCTGGAAGAGGTTATCCAGGAACGCCCGGTCATGCTGAACCGCGCGCCTACACTGCACCGCCTGGGCATTCAGGCATTTGAGCCGCTGCTCGTTGAGGGCAAAGCTATTCAGATTCACCCGCTCGTCTGCTCAGCGTTCAACGCCGACTTCGACGGTGACCAGATGGCGGTTCATGTGCCGCTCAGCGAAAAGGCAGTGCGTGAAGCGCGTGAGTTGATGCTCAGCACACGCAACCTGCTCAAGCCGTCCGATGGTTCGCCAATCGTTGGCCCGTCCAAGGACATGGTTTTGGGCTGCTACTACCTCACGATGGATCCGACGGTCGAAATTGTGGCTCGGCCAGAGCGCGCAAATGAGTTCCGCTCGTTCGATTCGCTGGAAAACACCGACCACACGATCGGTATCGCATTCCG
>CAWUJQ010000017.1:0-27813 GCA_963922445.1 uncultured bacterium | reverse complement strand
ACCCTGGATACTTTTGGCACGTCGCTGGCCCACCGCCTTGATGCCCGCACGCAACTGGCCGATGCGGACGATGTGCTGCTCATCAGTGATGGCTACCGGACTCGCTTTGACGAAGAGGCGGCGGTGTGGTCGGTGATGCTACACGGTGACGGCTGCCTACGCGTGGTCAGTGGCGATAACTTTACCGTGTGGCCCGCTTCCGGTGTGCTGACCGTGGTCACGGAGCCGGATAGCCCACCCCGGTCAGACTATACAGCGCGCCAACTCGCGGCGGTGCCGCCCTATACGCTCTATCAACCTGAATCGGCTCCCGCACGGCTCCCCGCCTTTGAACCGATCACCTTTGACAACAATGTGCGGCTGTCCGCCGCTGCACTTGAGGGCAACCTGCTGCGCTTGCAATGGCAGATGCCCGCCGCGCGGCCTGACCTTGATCTACAGTATTTTGCGCATTTTGTAGATGCGAATGGTGAAAAGATCGGCCAGCGGGATGCAGACTTTTTGCCGGGGCGCTTTTGGTGCGAGGGGGATATGCTAACAACGCAGATTGATGTAAACGCACCGCCTGAAACGGTTGCGCTGCGCGTTGGTCTGTATCAATTAGACCCACAGCGCGGGTTCATTAATGCGAACGTCGTTGACGACGCAGGTAACCCAATCGGCACCTGGGGCGATGTCGCTTTGCCGTAAGGCTGCTATAATGAGCGGCACATGAGGTCGTTAGCAAAGCCAAGTATGTCCCACATCCCTGTATTGTTAGACGAAACCATTGCCGCGCTCAAGCCGGACGGTCGCATACCAGAGCGCGTGATTGATGGTACCCTCGGCGCAGGTGGGCACACCCGTGCCCTGCTTGATGCCGGGGTGGGTGAGGTATTAGGGCTAGACCAGGACGAATCTGCTCTCGCTGTGGCCCAGGATAATCTAAGTGCCTACAGCCATCGGTTGCACACCGCGCACACCAACTATGAGAACATGGTGCTGACTGCATCGCGCATGGGCTGGGACGGCGTGGACGCAATTCTACTTGATGTGGGGGTGTCTTCCATGCAGTTGGACACAGCAGCGCGTGGGTTTTCATTCTCTCAGGATGGGCCACTCGATATGCGTATGGATGCCAGCAGTGGCCCGTCAGCAGCGGACATCGTGAATCACTGGGATGTGGGCGAACTGACCGACATCTTTTACCGTTATGGTGAAGAAAAGCACAGCAAGCGGCTGGCACGGGCTATTGTTGAGCATCGCCCCTACACACGCACGGCTGAACTGGCCGAGGTTATTGATGCCAATAAGCCCGCCAAGTGGAAAGAGTCAATACATCCTGCCACGCGGGTCTTCCAGGCACTGCGCATTGCTGTGAACGATGAGTTGGGCGTGTTAGAGCGCACGCTCCCGCAGGCAATTGATCTACTTCGTCCCGGTGGGCGGCTGGTTGTGATTAGCTTTCATAGCCTGGAAGACCGTATTGTGAAGCAGGCCTTCAAATACGCAGCCACGGATTGCATTTGCCCACCGAGCCAGCCCATATGCACCTGTGATAAGCAAACCGAGGTGAAGATCATCACGCGCAAGCCCATTACCGCTTCTGAAGGAGAAATCAAGCGCAACCCGCGCAGTCGCAGCGCCAAATTAAGAGTTGTGGAGAAGTTATAGCATGTCACAGAATTGGTTCCAGCAGGCCGTTCGGCGTTCGCCTTTGCATGGGCGGCGCCAGGTGTACATTTTGATCCTGATGGCGCTGTTTATGGGCGTGATTATCGGTGTGTTGTATTTGTCTAATGTTGCTGATGCATCTACGACGGGCCGCCGCTTGGAGGAGTTGTTGGCGGAGCGTGATCGCCTGGAACAGACTAACGAGGAACTGCGTGTGGAAATTTCTGAGTTACGCAGTGTGCCCCGCCTCATTCAACGGGCCGAGGAGCTTGGCTTCCGGCGGGCGGGCGGCAGTGAGGTGGAATACCTGATTGTGCGGGGGTATAACCCGCAACGAGATCGCACGGTCGCACCGCTTGAGGATGATGCTGATTCACTGCCAGCATATGATGAGACGTTTATGGGGTGGCTGCAACAACAAGCAGACGACCTCGCCCGCCAGTTCAGTGAATACAACCGCAATTACGGGAGCAACTAACTGTGACGCTGCCCACCAAACCCAAAACGACCGATCAAAGTGTGAGCTTGCGACGGCGACTGCCCATTGTGGTAGCGCTCATGATTCTGTCTACGATTTACCTGCTTGTCCGGCTGATTACATTCCAGTACCAGCCGTCTTTCGTCATGAGCTACTACAATCGCCTTGCTAGCTACAACTACAACGAAAATCAGCGGATTGCTGCCGCACGGGGTATCGTCTATGACCGTGAGGGTAACCCACTCGCAACGAACTCACTGGACTATGAAGTGGGCCTTAGCCCCGACCTGATCGCGGAACCTCAGCGCATTGCCACCCGCCTTTCCGCTGACCTGAGCGAGTACGGCGTGACGGAACTTGATGTGATGACGGCGGTTCGCAGCGGTGACCCGTGGGTGCTGTTGGCCAAGCCCATCGCACCAGACGCCGCCGACCGCGTTCGCCAGATGGACGAGTTGGGTATTACGATTGGTGCCCAGCCCAAACGCCTCTATCCACAGGGCACGCTTGGCGCTCAGTTGCTCGGCTTTGTGGCGGGTGACGACAGCAGCCTACAGCCATTGCGCGGCTACAACGGCATTGAGGGCTACTACGAAAACGAGTTGGCGGGCCGCGTCCGTGACCAAACGGTGAGCCGCATTCCGTTCGACTTGCCCACAGAGCGGGCAGTTGAAGATCGGGGTAGCGACCTTGTCCTCACCATTGACCGCGACATTCAATTCTTGATTGAGAGCGAGTTGCAGTTTTCAGTGGCAGAAACGGGTGCAACAGGTGGCACCATTATCGTCATGAACCCGCGCACGGGCGAAATTTTAGGCATGGCCAGCAATCCCTCGTATGACCCCAATGCCTTTTTTGACGTAGATGACCCAGACTTGCTGCGTAACCCGGCCATCTCTGACGAATACGAGCCGGGGTCGGTCATGAAAATCCTGACAGTGGCCGCCGCGCTTGACCTCGGTACAGTGACACCTCAGGACACGTATGTGGACAACGGTGTGATTACCGTCGGTGGTATTACCATCCCCAATGCTGACCGGCAGGCGCGGGGGGTGGTTAGCATGGAGCAAATCCTGGTGCAGTCGCTCAATGTGGGTGCAGCCACGCTCAGCATTCAGATGGGGCCGACCAACTTCTACGAGAAGATGGACGATTTTGGCATCGGTCGGGCAACGGGCATTGACCTGGAGGGCGAAGCTATCGGCACCATCTTCACACCCGGTGACCCGGAGTGGAGTGAGAGTAACCTGGCCACGAACAGCTTCGGCCAGGGTGTGGCCGTCACGCCGCTGCAAATGATTACGGCGGCATCGGCCATTGCCAACGACGGCCTGATTATGCAGCCGCACATCGTCCACCAAATTGTAGACGGCAACCGCGTCTACCCGTCGCAGCCGTCTACCCTTAAGCGGGCCATCTCACCAGAAACAGCCCGCATCGTGCGTGACATGATGGTGCAAACCGTAAATGAGGGCATCCCTGAAGCCCAGCTACCGGGCTACAACGTCGCTGGCAAAACAGGGACGGCAGAAATTCCGTCGCCGCTCGGCTATGAGCCAGATACGTCGATTGTGACGTTTGTCGGCTTTTTGCCCGCAGATGACCCACAGGTGATTATGCTCATCAAGCTTGACCGGCCCAACGGCTATTGGGGTAGTGTGGTTGCTGCTCCGGCATTCGCACGCCTCGCAGAGCAGCTCGTGATTATGATGGAAATACCGTCAGACGACATCCGGCGGCAGTTGGTATCGGAAGGCGGTACGGTGAATGACATCTGGACGCGCTGAGGGCATTGGCAATGAATGAAGTCACGGCTCAAACGGGCCTCCCGTTTGCCCTCACTGCCGGGGTGATTGCCTTTTTGCTCGGCATCATCTGGGGTGGCCCGTTTGTTGAGATTTTGCAGCGGCTTGGCATCGGTAAGCAAATCCGCGCTGAACTGAGTGAGGCGCATCAAGTGAAGGCAGGCACCCCCACGATGGGGGGCATCATGATTATCTTGCCGACCGTACTCATTACCGTTGCGCTGAATGTTGTTAACATCGTGCGGTTGGGTGAAGGGGCTAGTGTGCTGCTGCCGCTGTTTGTCATGGTTGGGTTTGCTATTCTAGGCATGATTGACGACTGGGAGGGCATTCAGGGCAGCGGCCCGATTGGTGAAGGCATCACAGGACGGGCGAAGATTTTGGCACAGTTGGTGTTGGCTTTGGTCGCAGCGGCGATTTTCTCGCTGTACCAGGGTGGGTTTGCGTTTGCCAATGTCGTCGTGTTACCACTGCTAGGTGGGGCTTCATTTCCGGTTAGCCCGGTGTTGTTTATTCCGCTCACCACATTTGTGATTGTCGCCACATCGAACGCAATCAACCTGACGGACGGTCTGGACGGTTTGGCGGGCATCATTACGGCCAGTGCGTTTGCGGCCTATGGGGTGATTAGCTTTACCCAGCAGCAAATCTTCTTAACGCAGTTCTGCTTTGTGCTGGTGGGAGCGTTGTTTGCCTTCCTGTGGTACAACGCCCACCCTGCGCAACTGTTCATGGGGGATACCGGCTCCCTGGCATTGGGGGCCACCCTTGGCATGGTCGCGATTATGACGGGTGAGTGGTTGCTGTTGCCGATTATCGCTCTGGTGCCGATGATTGAGACGGTATCTGTGATTTTGCAGGTGATTTACTTCCAGTGGACAGGGGGCCAACGCTTGTTCCGCCAAGCGCCACTGCACGGCCACTTTGAATTGGGAGGCTGGAGCGAGATGCAAATTGTGCAGCGCTTTTGGCTAGTGGGTATACTGAGTGCGTTCATCGGTGTGGCGCTGGCGCTGCTGTGATGACGACTGTAAGCGAAAGAAAGTAACCGTACCATGACGGGCAACGGACGCCTAAAACGCAAGAAGGTACTCGTAATTGGGTTTGCCCGTCAGGGGCAAGCCCTGGCGCGTTGGCTGCCGATGGTGGGGGCTTACCCCGTCGTCACGGACACGCGCACTGCCGACGAAATTGGTATCAATCCAGATGACTTCCCCGGTGCGCAGTTTATGCTGGGCGAACAGCCTGAAACCGTGCCAGATGATGTGGCAATGGTGTGTGTTTCTGGCGGAGTGCCGCTTACACTACCGCTGATCCAACAAGCAATTGAAGCAGGCCTGCCACTGACCAACGATGCAGAACTGTTCCTGGAATACTGTCCGGCACCGGTGATTGGCATCACCGGGAGCGCTGGCAAAACGACGACCACAACGCTGACGGGGGCCATCCTGCAAGCAGCGGGGTACACCACCTGGGTAGGAGGCAACATCGGTCATGTGTTGCTGGATGACCTTGACCAGATCGAACCCGATCATATTGTCGTTATGGAGCTATCGAGTTTTCAGCTTGAGCTAATGACTCGCAGTCCGCAGATTGCCGCCGTGCTTAACATTACGCCCAATCACCTGGACCGTCACGGCACCATGGAAGCGTACACCGCTGCCAAGGCCAATATCATCACCCATCAGTTCCAGGACGATACCGCCGTGCTAGGCTACGATGACAGTGACAGCCATCACCTGCAAGATGATGTGATGGGGCAGTTGCTGTGGTTCAGTGCAGAGAGCATGATTTCCGACGGGGCGTTTTTGCTCGGTGAGCGCCTGATGCTTGTTGGCGAGGCCCATCCTAGCGGTGAAGCGACCGTTATTTGTGAGCGCAGCGACATTCAACTGCGTGGTGAGCATAATGTGCGCAATGTACTGGCAGCCTGCGCGCTGACCGGGGCGGTAGGCGTCACACCGGATGTCATGGGAACGGCGATCCGAGCCTTTAAAGGCGTGGAACACCGCCTTGAAACGGTGCGTGTGGTCAACCATGTGACCTACGTCAACGACAGTATTGCCACTGCACCAGAACGGGTGCTGGCGGCGCTTCACAGCTATGATGAGCCGCTAGTCCTGTTGTTGGGGGGGGCAGACAAAAAGCTCCCCTGGAATGACATGCTCCAACTGGCGGTGCGCAAATCCCGGCACATCATTGCCTTCGGTGGGGGCGCAGCCGACATCGTCGTTAAGCACTTGCAAGACCTTGACGAAACGGACATCGTGACCCGTGTAGCCACGCTGGACGAGGCCGTTGCCGAAGCCAGTCGAATTGCGCAAAGCGGCGACGTTGTGTTAATGTCCCCTGGCGGCACCAGCTACGATGCCTACGCGGATTTTGCTGCGCGCGGGATTCACTTTCGAGAACTCGTTGCTTCACTATAATACACCTGACCGCAATCGTCTGGAAAAGACTCACCATGACTGACAACGCGCCGCAATTTATTGATAACGATGTGCCTGTGCCGCCGTTGGTGCGCGGTGAGGCCGTTCGGCCACGGACGGCACCATCAACGGCAAAAGCGGAAGCCAAGCAACCCGCAATCATCCGGTTTTTCGCTGGGGTGGACGTGTACATGCTCACGGTGGTAGGGATTCTGCTATCCATCAGCTTGATGATGGTGTACAGCACCACCTTTGACTGGGGCTTCCAGCAATACGATAATCGCGCCTACTTTCTCATCCGCCATGCGCAAACGATGGCAGTTGGCCTGATCGCGATGATCTTTTTTGCGGCGATTGACTACCGCTATTTGCGTCGACTCGCCCTACCGATGTTGTTGGCGGTAATCGGCGCATTGGCAGCGGTGCTGCTGTTTGGTGACGACGCATTCGGTGCGCGGCGTGGCTTGATTGGCGGTCGCTTCCAACCCGGTGAGGCCGCGCAGTTCGTTACCGTGGTTTACATGGCAGCATGGCTCAGCGGCAAACGCACCAAAATTCGCAGCATTGCTTATGGACTGGTGCCATTCGCGGTGCTTGTGGGCATCATTGGCGGCTTGGTGCTGCTGCAACCGGACTTGAGTACCGCAGCGATTATCTTCATTACTGCCGGGTTGATGTTCTTTTTGGCCGGAGCGAACATATTTCACATTGGCATTGCGGGTGTGGGCATCACGGCGGCGGCGGTTGTCATGATTCAGCAGCTAAGCTACGCCCAGGATCGTATCGCAACGTATTTTAGCGGCATTCAAGACCTCACACAGACGAACTACCATGTGCAGCAGGCGGTGTTGGCCTTTATTCGCGGGGGCTTCTTCGGGGTGGGGCTGGGCGCTGGCCGTCAAAAGTTCGGCTACCTGCCTGCGCCGCACACAGACAGTATTTTCGCCTCGATTGGCGAGGAGTTGGGCATTTTGGGGGCAGCGCTGGTGCTGGTGCTGTATGCGGTGTTTGTCTTCCGGGGCATGGTGATTTCCACTCGTGCCAAGGACAGCTTCGGGTCACTGCTCGCAATTGGTGTAACCATCTGGCTGGTCTCACAAGCACTGCTCAACATTGCCGTGATGACTGCTGCCCTGCCCTCAACGGGTGTGCCGCTACCCCTCGTGAGCTATGGCGGCTCCTCAATGACGGCTTTGCTTGCTGGCATCGGTATGATGCTTAGCGTGTCCCGGGTGACTGCCCGCCAAGACACGCCCTCAGAACGGAGAACCTCGCGTGCAACTACTCATCGCAGCGGGCGGGACGGGGGGGCACGTGTACCCGGCTCTCGCCGTGGCCGAGGCGGTTCGCAATTACCATCCCGATAGCACACTGCACTTTGTTGGCAGCAAGCAGGGGTTTGAACGGCCCCTGCTTGAACACAGTGACGTCGTTTTTGACTCATATGATGAGGTGCGGGCTGGACCGCTGCATGGTGTGAGTCCGCTGCGTGCCGCCGTCAGTGTGTTTCAACTGCTTGTTGGCATTGGCCAGTCGCTTCGCATTTTGCGCACGCACAAACCGGGCGTCATCTTGATGACGGGCGGTTGGGTTTCCTTCCCGATTGCGCTAGCCGGTAAGCTGTTGGCGGTGCCAATGGTAATCTTTGTGCCGGACATTGAACCGGCGCTATCCATCAAAGTGCTGCGTCACCTTGCCGCGCGGATTGCTGTGGCAATTCCTGAGTCAAAATGCCATTTTCGTGAGGAAAAGGTTGTTGTTGTCGGTTATCCTTTGCGGGGCGCTTTGTTAGGTGCCAGCCGTGACGCTGCGCTCACGCACTTTGGCCTAGACCCCACGCGCAAAACGCTGCTCGTGTTTGGCGGCAGCCGGGGTGCGCGCACATTGAATACGGCTGTGGTCAGCATCTTGCCGCAACTCTTTGCAGATGGCATACAGGTCATTCACATCAGCGGCACGCTAGACCATGAGCGAGTTCAGTCAGAAACGGCATCACTGCCGGATGCTGCGCACTACCGCCTATTTCCCTATCTGCACGATGAGATGGGTTTGGCATTGGCCGGGGCCGACCTGGTATTGAGCCGGTCAGGAGCGGGGGTGCTGGGTGAATTCCCCCTCTTTGAACTGCCGTCTGTGCTTGTGCCCTATCCCTTTGCGTGGCGCTATCAGAAGGTCAATGCCGATTATTTGACCCAGCGCGGGGCAGCGGTCACAATTGTTGACGAGGAAATGGCCGAAGCGCTCTACCCCACCTTGCGCGAATTGTTCGCGAATGAGGCGCGGCTTGCTAAAATGCGGGCGAGTGTAGGGCAGCTTGCGCAACCGGACAGTGCGCGGCGCACGGCGGATTTACTGGCGGTAGCAGCACGGGAGGGCTAAGCAACAATGATCCAACTGGTAGGCGTCATGTGGACGATGGCAGCGTTTTTCGCCATTATCGGCTTCCTGCGCGGCATCAACAAAGAAGTCATCTCTATGTCTGGCATTATCCTGGCGCTGTTCGGATTGTTCCAGTTTGACCAGTACATACGAGGCGCGTTGCAGGGGGCGGGTGTTTCCAGCACGCAGATTTTCCTGGTGCAGTGCGCAATCTTTATCGTCATTGTGTTTTTTGCGTATCAAACCCGTGCCCTAGGTATTGAGGGCGGCGACGATGGCCGTGACCCGATCCAGTCGAACGTGATTGGCGGGATATTGGGCTTTATCAACGGTTACCTCATCTGGGGGTCAATCTGGTATTTTCTGGACATCAACCAGTACCCGCTTGACCCGTATGTGGTTGCGCCTGCGCCCGGTTCCCCCAGTCAACAGGCGCTGAATCTACTCCCGCTTGTGTGGATGGCGGGTGGGCCGGGGGGCAGCGGGGACTTCCTGGCGATAGCCGTGATTGTTCTGTTCCTCATCGTGCTGATCGTGATCTAGCAAGATGATTTTTCAATCGGGGCAGCACATTCATGTGGTGGGGATAGGTGGCACGGGGATGTCTGCCATTGCACGGGTATTGCTGGAACGTGGCTATGTCGTCTCCGGGTCAGACCGTGCGAAGAACGATGGTGCACTGGCGTTGGAGCGTGACGGCGCGACTGTGTATAGCGGCCATATGGCGGAAAACATTACGGGCGCGGATATGCTCATTGTCTCGTCCGCCGTGCCAGACGTAAACCCGGAGATTGCCGCTGCTCGCGAACAGAACGTCCCCATTTACAAACGTCAGCAAATCCTGTCACACCTGATGACTGACCATCATGTGGTGGCGGTTGCAGGGACGCATGGCAAAACGACAACGACAGCCATGGTGGTGCATCTCCTGCGCGAGAGCGGCTTTGACCCCGGTTACATCGTGGGTGGGATAATGGCCAACACGGGCACCAACGCGGCCAGTGGCACAACAGACACGTTCGTGATTGAGGCAGACGAATACGACAATGCGTTTCTTGGCTTGTATCCCGAAATCGCTGTTGTGACCAATATCGAACACGACCACCCAGACTTTTTCAAAACCGAAGCCGACCTGACTGCGTCTTTCCAGCAGTTTGTGATCCGGCTACCCCGCGATCACGGCATCTTGATCGCGTGTGCGGACGATGTCGGTGCCATGGCGCTTGCTCAACAGATGCGCGAACAAAAACGCCTGGTGTTTACCTACGGGCTTGGGTCAGATGCTAACCTGCGCGCAGAAAACATCATAACCGAGGATGGACTAACCCGATTTGATGTTGTGCAGGGTCATACGACACATGGACCCGCCGCACTGACGATACCCGGCCAGCACAACGTGCAAAATGCGCTGGCTGCGCTCTATGTGGCTGGGCCAGGCCATGACCAAGCCTTAAGCGATGTCATTCCCCACCTGAAGACATTTAAGGGGACGGGGCGACGTTTTGATGTGCGTGCTGACCGTGATGGGGTGGCCGTCATTGACGATTACGCCCACCACCCCACTGCCATCCGTACAACAATTGATGCAGCTCGTTCCCGCTACCCTGACCGTGCGTTGTGGGTGGTGTGGCAGCCTCATACATACTCGCGCACGCAAACGTTGTGGGCTGACTACCTGACCGCATTCGATGGTGCAGATCACCTGCTTGTGACAGACGTCTACGCCGCCCGTGAGCAGCCCGTAGATGGCATCAACAGCGCAGCCCTCATCGCTGCGATGCAGCATTCAGACGCCCGTCATACGCCCTCGTTAGCCACTGCAACGCAGATGTTGCTCAGCGATATGAAAGCACCCGCCGTCATCTTGATTCTAAGTGCGGGTGACGCCCCTCAGATTGGTAGCGACTTTCTTGCAGCGTGGGGCCGGTCGTGAACGTGCTCGAAGGTCTCCTAGGTGAAGCGCTGCTACGCAATGAGCCGTTGTCTAAGTACACGGCGGCGCGGTTGGGCGGCCCTGCGGACATGCTCTACGCGGCAAAAACATCAAATGAGCGCCTGGCTCAGGTCATGCAGGCCGCATGGCAGGCCGACATCCCCGTGCGCGTCATTGGCGGTGGCGCAAATGTCCTGATCTCCGATAAGGGCGTTCGCGGGCTGGTCGTCGTCAACCGCATCAAAGAAGTCACGTTTGGCGATTCGCTCGACAGCGGCATTGTTCATGCGACAGCCGGGGTAAGCCTTACAACACTGGCAAACCGCTGTGCGTCGGAAGGGCTGAGCGGCTTTGAGTGGGCTGTTAGCGTGCCAGGGACGGTCGGCGGGGCCGTGGTCAACAACGCGGGCGCCCACGGCGGTGATATGAGCGATGGTGTGTGGCAGGTGATGCTGGTAGATGCCGAGAACGGCCAGCAAACACTATGGCTAAAGGATTTGGCGTATGATTATCGCACCTCAGCCCTCAAAACACGCACAGACAAACGCTTTCTTGTGCTGGCAGTCACGCTGGCCCTAGCACTTGGGAAAGAGACCGAAATCCGGGCAAAAATGGCTGAGTTCCAGGCACATCGCAAGCGCACGCAGCCGCCGGGAGCCAGCCTGGGCAGCATCTTCAAAAACCCGCCGGGTGATTACGCCGGGCGCTTGATTGAAGCAGCGGGTTTAAAGGGTTACACCATTGGTGATGCGGCGGTTTCTGACTTGCATGCTAATTTCTTCATCAACCGGGGGCACGCAAGTGCTACAGACTACCACGCACTGATTCAGCATGTGCAGGCGGCTGTCAAAACCCAGGCGGGCATCCAGCTTGAACCCGAAATTGAGCTGATCGGTGAATCGTTCTGATTGCCAAGACGGGCAGTCTCCGCTACGATAAGCGGTGTATGAGTGTAAATATCAGGACGACTAAACTTGGCGACCGGTTCACGAAGGGCATCCAAAGCGCGTCACCGGACGCAGCGCCGCAGTCCCGCCGTTTGGCGAGGCCCACTCGGCAACAGCCAACCTACTGAACGGACAGTCTCACATGGTGTTGAACGGCGGCTCAAGCTCAACTGGCGCTTGGCGAGTGCTGCCATCATTGTGTGTATGCTGGTGCTGCTTGGGCTGTTTTTCGCAACAGATGCCTTCTACGTCCACACAATTGCCGTTGGCGGGTTAGAAACGCTGACCAAAGAAGAGGTGTTCGCGCTGACGCAAATCGCCAACTATCACTTGTTTTGGATTGATCCGGAACAAGTTGAGGAAAGCCTGATCGCTTCAACGACGATTTCTGACGCTGAGGTGCGGTTGGGTTGGCCCCCACAAATGGTGCAAATCGTGATTCAGGAACGCCAGCCCGCGCTCATTTGGGAGCAGGCAGGGGTTGCTACTTGGATTGACCTGCAAGGGCGGGTGATGCAACTGCGGGAAGACCGCCCCAATCTCATCCGGGTGTCCTATGATGGGCTGGCCGATGAACCGATTGGCCCCAATGATCAAATATCAGAAGATGTGGTACTCGGTGCGCTGCAACTGCGCGATTTGCTCACGGATGTTGACATCATTCGTTATAATCCAGACCTGGGATTAGGCTTCCGAGATGCACGCGGCTGGGATGCGTGGTTTGGCGTGGGAACAGATATGCCAGACAAGATTCTGATTTACAACGCCCTGGTTACCAATTTGCAGGGGCGGGGCATCCAGCCTACCGTCGTGAATGTGTCTGACCCTAATGCTGCTTACTATTCGACGTTACTGGGACGTTGAGCGAACATGAGTGATCTGGTCGTCGGTATCGACGTAGGAACCAATAAAGTTTGCACGCTGGTGGGCGAAGTGCGTGCCGACGACATCTTTGTCGTGGGCGCTGGCATTGAGCCGAGCCAGGGCATGAAGAAAGGCGTCGTGAACGACATCGGTGCGTTAACCGCTGCTGTATCTGCATCGGTTCACAAAGCGGAGCGCGTGAGTGGCTACGACATTAAGCAGGCGTTTGTGAGTGTCGCTGGCAATCACATCGCGTCCATGAACAGCCGTGGGGCCACGGGCATCAACGGGCAGCGTGGCGTCAGCTTAGATGACATTGACCGGGCAATGGAGGCAGCCCGCGCCATTGCCATCCCGCACAACCGCGAGGTGCTGCATGTGGTGCCACGCAGCTATGCCCTTGATGGGCAAGATCGTGTGCGCAGCCCTGTTGGAATGCACGGCTTTCGGCTAGAAGTGGAAACGCACATCATTACCGCGTCTACGACAAGCTTGGCGAACCTGGAGCAGGCGGTTGAATCGGCCCATGTGTTTGTAGATCGCTTTATTCTGAACCCGTTGGCCTCTGGCGACGCCATCCTGACGGACGCTGAACGTGAGATGGGCGTGGTTGTCATCGACATTGGCGGTGGCACGACCGATATTGCCATCTTCATTGAGGGAACTGTGTGGCATGCGGCTGTAATCCAAGTGGGGGGTGACCATGTGACCAATGACATCTCCACGTTGTTTCACTTACCCTTCTACGATGCCGAGGCCGTCAAGCTCAGATATGGGCACACCATCCCAAAGCAAATCGACATGAACGAGACGTTTCTGGTTCAGCCGTTTGGCGAAGGCTATCCGAAAGAGATCAAGCGGATGGAACTGGCTGAGGTCATCGAAGCCCGCGTTGAGGAAACGTTCGAGATGGTGCAGCGAGAAATCAAGCGCAGCGGCTATGATGGCCTGTTACGGGCCGGAGCCGTCTTAACGGGCGGCGGCTCGCAGTTGCCAGGGATGCGCGAAATGGCGGAACGGGTGTTTGAGTTCCCGGTGCGTGTGGGCAAGCCAGAAAAGCTCACAGGTATGGCAGACAACCTCAAGCACCCGGCCTACAGCACAAGTGTGGGGCTGCTGCGCTTAGGCTTGCAGATGGACACGGCGGCACCCGTCAGCCGTGATAATGGATACACTATGATTGACCGGGCGTTGGGGCTGCTGCGGCGGCTGCTGCCCGATGTAGACTAGCAGATTGAGAGATGTTGCTTGCGAAGTCTGAACGAATGCTTAGAATATAGGCGATTCGATAAACAAGGTTAGAGTTGAAGGGCTAAAGGGATATCGTGATGGACGAGTTTACCCCCGGTGAAAATTTTGCACAGATAAAGGTCGTTGGCGTCGGTGGCGGCGGCGGCAACGCGGTCAACCGTATGATTAGCGAGGGGCTTGGCGGGGTAGACTTCGTCGCAGTCAATACCGACAACCAGGCACTGATGATGTCCAAAGCCAAGACGCGTGTGCGCATTGGCGACAAGCTAACGCGTGGCCTGGGCGCAGGTGGCAACCCCGATGTCGGCAAGAAGGCTGCCGAGGAAAGCCAGGATGAACTTTACGAAATCCTGCGTGGCTCGGATATGGTCTTCATTGCGGCTGGTATGGGCGGCGGCACGGGGACGGGTGCCTCTTCGACCATCGCGCAAATCGCGAAAGAACTCGGCGCGCTGACGATTGGTGTTGTCACCAAGCCGTTTACGTTTGAAGGGTCGCGGCGCATTCAGTCGGCAGAAGCCGGTATCGAAATGCTCAAGTCCCAGGTCGATACGCTGATCGTAATCCCGAATGACCGCCTGCTCCAAATGGCAGACAAACGCGCCACACTGCAACAGGCATTCACGCTGGCAGATGATGTGCTGCGCCAAGGTATTCAGGGTATTTCCGAGTTGATTACGGTGCCGGCTCTCATCAACCTGGACTTTGCCGACGTGCGCACGATCATGTCCGAAGGTGGCGCGGCACTGATGGCTGTCGGCCATGCGGACGGCGACGACCGCGCCCGTGCAGCGGCAGAAAATGCGATTAGCAGCGGCCTGTTGGACGTGACGATTGATGGTGCGCGGGGCATTCTGTTTAACATCACAGGCGGCAATGACCTGACGCTGTTTGAGGTCAACGAGGCTGCTGCCATCATCAAGGAAAGCGCCCATCCCGAAGTCAATATGATTTTCGGCGCGCAAGTTGACGAGTCCCTTGGCGACGAAGTCCGCATCACAGTGATCGCCACGGGCTTTGAGCAGAGCCGCGTCCAGACGCGGATGCAGCAAAACCAACGGCAAGCCCCCCCACCGCGTCAGGCACCGCCGCGTACCCAGCCTGCTGAACCGCCGCATACATCGCAACCGGTGCCGCGTCAGGCACCACCACCACAGCCGCAGAGTATGCCGCAAGAGGCACCCCCGCAGCCTGACTACAACGTGTACGACGAATATGACGATTCCGATACAGACCTACCAGCTTTCATTCGTCGGCGTCGCAATAAGCGGTCAGACTAAGCGCCTCACACGCAAATGTGAACCGATGTCTCCCTGGCTAGCTCATAGGGAGACCTTTTCCCATTGCGACAATTTTGATCCCTTACGAACCGTCTTGACAGATTACAGGCGTGGGATAGGTGGGTTTTGGTGGGATTCCTGTTACATCGGTCAACTGTTTTCTAACCGAAGTGTGTCGTGATTATAGCATCATCTGGCGGACATTTCGGGATATCCGTGCTAGAATTTTTGTGCAATACAGGGCTGAATTGCTCGGTTAAGCAACGCTGTAAATATCACAGCTAACGCAGCCCAATGTCGGCGGTCTGCCGTCCCCTCACTCGGCAGACCGCTTATTTTTGTTCCACGTCAACACAAATAATTTCAAAGGACTGCTCTATGGTTCAAAAGGCCCAAGACCACAATGCCTTGCACCAACTTGGCTATAAAATCTTTCTTGATCGGTATGCGCTTAAAGATATGAAGCGCGAAACGCTTGCTTTGGGCGACACGGTGATTGTCGTGGTTGACCCGCAGACAGGCCAGCGTGAAATCGGCACCGTTAAAGCACTAAACCTACCCGAAGTGGAAATTGAACTGCTTCACGGCGACACCGTCACGCGGGACATTGAGCATGTCGATAAGCCGCTGGAAACCACCCCAGAACAGATGATGGATCGTGTTGCGCGTGGTGTGGCCGGGGTAGAAAAGACCCCCGACCTGCGCGAAGACTGGCGCGGCAAGTTTCGCTGGCTGCTAGATGGTTGGAAGTTTGTACCGGGCGGACGCATTTTGACGGCAGCGGGTACCGATCAAGACCTGACATACTACAACTGCTATGTAATTCCCTCCCCGAAGGACTCCCGCGAAGGCATTATTACTACGCTCGGCCAGATGACGGAAATTATGTCACGTGGCGGCGGTGTGGGGATTAACCTATCGACGCTGCGCCCGCGCCACGCCTACGTCAAAGGCGTGAATGGTCGGTCAAGTGGGTCGGTAAGCTGGGGTGCGCTGTACAGCTTTGTTACAGGATTAATTGAACAAGGCGGTTCAAGGCGAGGGGCTTTAATGATCATATTAAATGATTGGCACCCAGACGTTTTCGACTTTATTAACTCAAAGCGCGAGATGGGCAAGATTACCAATGCCAACATCAGCGTGGGCGTCTCTGACAAGCTGATGGAAGCCGTCAAAGCGGATGGCGATTGGGAGTTGATGTTCCCGGATACATCCGACCCGGACTACGACGCGTTGTGGGACGGTGACCTGGAAACATGGGTCGCTAGTGGGCGCAAAGTGATCCCTTATAAGACGGTCAAAGCGCGTGAGGTATGGCACGCCATTATCGAAAGTGCATGGGCCAGTGCTGAACCGGGCGTGTGGTTCCGTGAGCGCAGCAACAAGATGGCGAATAGCTGGTACTTTAATCCGCTGATTAGCACCAACCCGTGCGTGACGGGTGACACACGCATCTACACCAGCAAGGGCATGATCCCCGCGCAAGAACTGTTTGACGACGAAACCGAGTTCGAAGCCGTCATTGATGGGCGCTTCGGCGTGGAACGCAGCACAACGCCCGCTACTCGCGTCTTTATGACGGGGCACAAGCCCGTGTTCAAGCTGCAAACGGAAGAGGGTTATTCCATTCGAGCAACGGCAGATCACCGCTTTATGACGCCGAGGGGCTGGGTGGAACTGCAAGACCTGCAACCTGGTGATCGCGTTCACATCCTGAACCGCAAGGGCGGCTTCGGTGATGAGGGATCACTGGAAGAAGGCTGGGTGCTTGGCTGGCTGGTCGGTGATGGCACCATCAAGGCGGACCGGGCTGTGCTGTCGTTCTTTGCGGATGAGAAGCAGGAACTCGCCCCCGTCTTCGCACAAGATGCGGGCGGGCGTGACGAAGCGCGGGTTCAGTCTGAGCGGTTGCGTACGAACGTCGCTGAATATGGCCTAGTAGAGAACACGCATCAGGTGCCGGAGGTCGTTTTCCGAGGCACAGAGGAGATGCAGCGTGGCTTCTTGCAGGCGCTGTTCACGGCAGATGCTGGTGTGCAGGGCACAGTGGCCAAAGCGGTGTCAGTGCGGTTAGCGTCTAGTACGCTGAGTTTGCTGGAAGATGTGCAAAAGCTGCTTGGTAACTTTGGCATTGCTTCGCGCATCTACACGGAACGGCGCAAGGCGCAGGCCAAGCTCATGCCCGACGGTAAGGATGGCCTGGAGGAATACCAGATCAAAGCGCAGCATGAATTGGTCATCTCACGGGCTAATCTGGTGCAGTTTGCTGACGAAATCGGCTTTTTGCTGGATCGCAAGCAAATCGCTCTGCGCGAACAGCTTGCGTCTTACGCGACCGGCCCGCGTGCCGAGACATACACGGCAAAGGTAGCAGAGGTAACGGAAGAAGGTATTGAACCTGTCTACGACCTGACAGAACCCCTGACGCACTCTTTTGTCGGAAATTATTTTGTAATACACAATTGCGGTGAGCAGCCGTTGGGCGCTTTCTCGGTTTGTAACCTGGGTGCGATTAACCTGGCCAAGTTCTACGACGATGCCCGCAACGACGTAGACTGGGATGCCCTGCGGGACACCGTCCACTATGCAACGCGCTTCCTTGACAACGTCATCGACACGACACCCTACTTCTTCGATGAAAACCGCGACATCCAGCAGAACGGTGAGCGCCGTGTGGGCCTGGGCACAATGGGCATCGCAGAACTGATGGTGCGCCTCGGTGTGCGCTACGGCAGCGAAGAGAGCGTGAAGCTGATTGACGACATCTATCGCTTCATTGCACGCGAAGCCTACATTACGTCATCTCATTTAGCCGATGAGAAGGGCGCATTCCCTCACTTCGAGGCGGAGAAGTTCCTTGAAAGTGGCTACATGCAGGCCATGGACAGCGACGTGCGGGAATTGGTGCAAAACAAAGGCATTCGCAATGTGACCCTACTTACACAGGCACCAACGGGTTGTGTTGCGCCAGACACTCTGATCAGTACGTCAACGGGCATGACCCCAATCGTGGAGATGGGTAACCCAGATGGCCAGCAATGGCAAATAATGACACATGATGTTCACACCGATGCTGGACTCCGCAAAACATCCCACTTTTATGTCAACGGGTTCGCACCTGTGAAGAAGGTCACGACCGCACGCGGATTCAACATAACGGCAACCCATAACCACCGCTTACGCGTTGTTGACCCAGAGCAAGGCTATGTTTGGCGGCGAATGGATGAACTACGAGAGGGTGACCGTGTGGTGTTGAAACGAAACACCTTAGGTGATGGTGAAACTATCGAACTGACACCTGTTGAGCAGGGCAGCCGTTCGATGAGTGCGCTACCCAAGCACATGACCCCCGCTTTTGCCGAACTGTTGGGCTATTACATGGGCGACGGTTACACGAAACAACGTGGTGGCCTGCATCTTGTGATTACCCAACATGACCCTGACTTACTTGACTACATTCAGAACCTCTTGCGGGAAGTATGGGGCGACCGACACATTGGTATTGAGGAGCGTGTTGGCTGTTGGACGGCAAACCTGACTGGCTACTACATTCCACGCTTTTTTGAAGCTAATGGCATGTTGAAACCTGCTGGGAATGAGGGTGAAGGAGCAGCGGGAGCCTTTATTCCAAATAGGGTATTGCAGGCTGGACGTGAATGTGTGGCCGCATTCCTACGCGGCTTGTTTGAGGCAGACGGCAGTATCGGTCGCGGGACTATCACACTTAACTCCACCTCACAAAAGCTCGTTCAGCAAGTGCAAATGGCGCTTCTGGGCCTTGGGATGGTGGCGACCATACGCCAGATGCCGGAGCAGCCATCGCGTTACGGTAATCGCCCATTCTACGAGTTGCGTCTGCTCAATCGGCGCGAGGGACAGCGTTTCGTAGAGCTTGTTGGCTTTATCAGCCAGCGCAAGCGTGAACGCGGCCTGGATTTGGGTACCGTGTCTGATCGAGGCGACAACATTAAAGCACCAGCGCTGTTGCAGGATTTTTATGCAACCTCGCAGGGCTTGAAAAACGATGTTCGTCAAACGATCATTGGGCGTGTGTCTAATGGTGCGGTAACACAGCAGTTTGTCAGTGAAATGGTCGCAGCACATCCGCAGTTATCTCAATCGCGACTTGCAGAACTTATTTCGATGGACGTGTTCATCGATGATGTAGCTACCATCGAAGATGGTCAGTGCCATACTTATGACATCTCCGTGCCGGACAACAAAACGTACATTGCAAACGGTTTCGTCTCGCATAACACAACCGGAACGATGGTAAACACCTCTACAGGAATTGAGCCATTCTTCTCCTGGGTGTATTACCGCAAGGGCCGCCTGGGGTTGCACGAGGAGCAGGTACCGCTTGTACAGGACTACTACGCAGCGAACCCAGGTACAACCGACCTACCGGACTACTTCGTGACGGCAATGGATTTGGCACCGAAGGAGCATGTGCGCGTTCAGGCCGCGTTCCAACGCTGGATTGACTCGGCAATTAGTAAGACCTGTAACGTGCCCAACGAGTACACTGTTGAGCAAGTGGCTGAGCTGTATGAGTATATGTATGACCTGGGCTGCAAAGGCGGCACCATCTACCGTGACGGCAGCCGGAATGAGCAGGTACTCATGCTCAAGGACGACACAGAAGCGCAATCTGAAAGCACGGACGAGCCAAACGCAACAGCACCTGCAAAATCAGAAAAAGCGTCTACGCCGGTGGCAGCCGTCCCCACAAAGGCCGCACAGGTTGCCACCCCGCACCGCGTCTACCCGCGCCCGAAGAAGCTGCAGGGCATAACCGTGAAGACGCACACCCCGTTTGGAACGGCCTATATCACCATGAATCAGGACGAGTACGGGCATCCCTTTGAGGTATTCATCACCTCACCGGGCAAAGCGGGGAGCGACTTGCAGGCGGATGCGGAGGGCCTAGGCCGCATGATCTCGTTGTCCCTGCGCACGACTGCCCCGCAAAACCGCCGGGAAATGCTCAAGTTGGTGATTGAGCAGCTACGCGGTATTGGGGGTGCGCGTTCTGTTGGGTTTGGGCCACAGCGGGTTGCCTCCCTGCCAGATGCAGTATCGCGTGCGTTGGAAGAAACCTTCTTTGCACAAGAGGAGCAACAGCAGTTGCAGCTACCCATCATGGAAGCACAACCCACCCCTGTGGAGGAGGTCACCGTCAGCGGCGCAGATATGTGCCCATCGTGTGGAACCATCTCATTGATTCGGGCAGAGGGCTGCCGAAAGTGCCTCACTTGCGGCTACAGCGAGTGCTAAATAGCGGCTAGCCGAGGCAAAGCGTCATCTGCGTAGGAACACAACAGCTTCCAGACCCGCAATGAAGTCCCAAACTTCTGTGGGTCTGGAAACTGAACTCAGACCTACACTCCCAATATAACCCAACCACACACACGCCTTTTCGTTGTTGAAACAACAACTGGGTGTAGATCAGGCATTTTCATCTCGCATCAGAGGAATCTCCAACAGATTCAGGCGAAGCGCGAGAACACATCTTGTTACCAGAAACCTAAAGTTAGAAAGACGCCCCATTTTATTCCTATTTGGTTAAACAGGCTGCCGTAGATTGATCGCAGTGAATTTTGGGTTTCACCGGACTGCGGTATTTTAGTTGCGATTCATAAAAACTTATCTGCCTCTCTTGAGGTTGCAGCCAGCTTCATGTTCATACCTGGTGATGAACCGACGCAGTACCTTCCCCCGTTGGATCAGCCATAGGGCACAAAACTTCATGTCGTTTCAGAAAATCTCCTGTAGTGCAGCACACCATTCGATTAGAACAAGTAGATTTTTCGTAATTCCCCCTCGCCAACCATCCCTGTGACATTCATTAGGCCGTCTATGTTACACAGTTCACTGGGTAAGAATTGTTTTATGTAGCAGACTAAACCTAGTTTGGCATGATAGTGTCACACTATTACAAGGTATTTTTTGGGTAAGACAGTGCAAACAACCAACAGAGCAGAACTTGGTGTTACCCCCTCAAATGGCTTGGGCGCTGCAAAATGGCTGGAAGCTGTTGTAGATGTAAGCCGTCAGATTGCCAATCTGGAAGAGCTTCCGACCGTCCTCAAGTCAATTGTAGATGCAGCGATGCAGTTGGTGAGTTCCGATGTGGCAGTTGTCGCGCTGCTCAACCATAACCGTTCGCGACTCATCATAGAACGCTTTGCAGCACGGAGTAGCCACAGTGGCACGGCACAGGTAGGCAATACCGTCGATACGCCTATTATTAGTCGGGTGGTACACAAGGGACAGGCACTCCGCTTCCCGGAAGATCGTCTCGAAGACGAGGTCTCGTGGTACTGTCCACTACTCGATCAACCCGTCAAGGCAGCGGCAGTTGTCCCCCTTAAGCTCGATGGGACGCCTATCGGGGTGTTGTGGGTCGCATGTCATCAGCCCGCATCGTTCACCCGTGCCGATGTTGTGCGACTGTCCCATCTGGCCGATCAAACCGTCATCGCGCTAGAACACGCCAGTATGACTTCAAAAATACAGTCCATTGCAATTACAGAGGAGCGCTACCGCATTGCTCGTGAAATGCACGATAGCCTGTCCCAGGTGCTGGCGTACCTCAACCTTCAAATGCAAACGCTGGAACTGCTGGTCAAAGCGGGTGACAAAGATCAACTCCTGGCAGAACTGGCGACCGCTCGCCGCTCGATCAAGGTGGCTCACGAAGACGTGCGCGAAAGCATCGTTAGCCTACGCACCACGCTATCTGATGACCTGTCACTCCCCGCTGCGCTCAAGGAATACGCTATTGAGTTCGCCGTGCAAACGGGCCTAGACATTCACTTCCACAGCACAACGGATGCTACACCGCCCTTGACCCCCCGTGCCAATGTCGAAGTCGTGCGGATCGTTCAGGAGGCGCTGACCAACATCCGTAAGCACGCGCAGGCTACGACGGTCGATGTGCAAATCGTTGCCCAGGCGAAGGACGTGGTGATAACGGTTTGTGACGATGGCGTCGGGTTTGATCTCACTGCGGACAAACCGCATCATTTCGGGCTGTCCACAATGCGGGAACGCGCACGTCACATTGGTGGGATGACGCATGTCACCAGCAAAGTAGGCCAGGGTACGATTGTCACGCTGAGGGTGCCGTTGGCCCAAACCCTACAATAGACCATGATTCTTTCGGAAAGTGAGTCAAAGTAATGCAAAACATCTTGATCGTTGATGACCACAGTCTCTTTCGTCAGGGGCTGAAGGGATTATTGATGGCGCGGCGTGATGCGGTGTGTGTGGTTGGCGAGGCAACGAATGGACGCGAGGCGATTAAGCTGGCGGCTAGGCTGCAACCCGACGTTATCCTCATGGACATTTGTATGCCAGACATGAACGGGCTTGAGGCAACGACTCACATTCGGCGGGCGTCCCCCCACATTGCGATTGTGATCTTGACCGCATCTGAGGCCGACTTGGACTTGCGGCAGGCGATACAGTTAGGTGTTTCGGGGTATCTGTCGAAGGATTTGGACTGCGATGAGTTGTTTGACCTGCTGTCAGGTATCGAAGTTGGCCAGCCAGCCATTACACGCGCAATGGCGTCCCGGTTGATGAAATGCATGTCCAGCCCATTTGCAACGGCCTCGGACTGTGAGCTGCCCGAACTGACCGAGCGCGAGTTAGACGTGCTGCGACTGGTGGTACGTGGCAGCAGCAACCCACAAATTGCGGAATCGCTGTGTATCTCTATCAATACAGTGAAAGTACACCTTCGCAAAATCCTGGAAAAGCTGCAAGTGAAAAATCGTGCAGAAGCCGCTGCTACGGCCATCCAGCAGGGGCTGGTGGCTACCGCATGAATAGCCCGAATGGGTGATGCCAGGTGAAGGGCTTTCACCCGGTTGGTGAATGGGTGAAATGCCCCACCCAGCTTAAGCTGGTAGTAGACAGCAGGCCACGCGAGGCGCGGCTGGCTGTGAAAACCTATTGCTATAGGGAGACGCTCATATGTCTGAATCTAACCTCATTAACGACCTTTTGACCCAGACGGTAGTCTCTCGCCGCAGCTTTATGAAGTGGAGCGCGGCGTTAGGCGGTACCGCCGCTGCCCTGTCCAGCACGGACTTTTCTCGCGTGCTGGCCCAGGACGGCACAGAACTGGCCGAAGCATTCGGTGAACCCGGTGAAATGATCCGCACATGTTGCCCCGCACATAACTGCGGTGGCCGCTGTATGCTCATTGCCCACGTGGAAGACGGCGTGATTACGCGCTTGAGTTCCGATGACCGCGAGTACGACGAAATTGACGACCCGCGCCTGCTGGCGTGTGCGCGTGGCAAGTCGTACCGGCGGCGCCTGTACCACCCCGACCGGCTCAAGTACCCCATGAAGCGCGTTGGCGAACGCGGCGAAGGCCGCTTCGAGCGCATTAGCTGGGACGAAGCGCTGGACCTGGCCGCAGAGAATATCGAACGCATCCGTGACGAGCATGGTAACGGCTCGCTGTTTGTGCCCTACGGCACGGGCAGCTACCAGGAAATGAACGGCTCGTTTTTGGGCGCACGCCTGTTCAACATGATCGGCGGCAGCCTGTCCTATTACAACAACTACAGTTGGGCCGCCATTGAGCGCGCTACGCCGACGGTTTACGGCACCCGGTTAACGGGTAACCAACGCCAGGATTGGATGAACTCCAAGTACTTCATCCTGTGGGGTTGGAACCCGGCAGAAATGATTGACGGCACCAACAGCGCCTACTTCATCAAGAAGGCCAAGGAAAACGGTGCCAAGATCGTCGTCATTGACCCGCGCAAGTCGCTGACGGCGGTTTCGCTGGCGGATGACTATATTCCGATTCGCCCCGGTACCGACACTGCCATGATGACGGCAATGGCCTACGTCATGATTACCGAAGACCTGTACGACGCCGAATTCGTTGAGCGCTACTGCGTCGGCTTCGACAGCAGCCAGATGCCCGAAGGCTACGAGGACGAAGAAAGCTACATTGACTATGTGCTGGGCAACAGCGACGGCATCCCCAAGACACCAGAGTGGGCCGAAGCTATTACCCGCGTCCCGCGTGAGAAGATCATCCAGATTGCCCGCGAATACGCCACCATCAAGCCCGGTGTGCTGTACCAGGGCTACGGAATGCAGCGTCGCGCTTACGGTGAGCAGGTCGTCCGCGCCGGGTGTGTACTGCCAGCATTAACGGGTAACGTTGGCATTCCAGGGGGATGGGCCAGCGGTATTGCCTATCAAGCACCGGACTGGGGTCCGATCTGGTGGAACGTACCGGGGGGTGAGAACGGTGTGGAGGCCAGCATCCCCGCCTTTCTGTGGACGGAAGCGGCGGTACGCGGTACCGAGATGACCGCTGCCGAAGGCGTGGTAGGGGCAGATGGCCTCGATAGCAACATCAAGCTGATTTACTGCATCGCGAGCAACTGTCTCGTCAACCAGCACGGCGATGCCAATCGCTCAGCAGAAATTTTGCGGGATGAGAGCCTGGTGGAATACCTCATCGTGCAAGACCACTTTCTCACCTCAACCGCCCGCTTTGCCGACCTGCTGCTGCCCGCCTGTATGGGCTTCGAGACGTGGGGCCTGCAAGACGGTTGGAAGTACGGCGACGATGTGTTCATTGCCCCGCAAATTTTGGAACCGCCGTTTGAAACCAAGAGCGACTTCCGCATTTGTGCGGACATCGCTGCCCGGCTGGGCGTTGAAGAAGAATTCACCGAGGGCCGCGACGAACGCGGGTGGATTGAGTGGATTCTGGACACCAATTACCGGGGTGGCCGCTTCCCCGATGCGCCGCCCCTGGACGAGTTCCTTGAGCAGAACCTGGGGGTGTACACCCTCAAGACGACCGAACCCGCCGTTGCCTTTGCGGACTTCCGCGAAGACCCGGAGGCCAACCCGCTTGACACGCCATCCGGCAAGATCGAAATCTTCTCAGGTGAGTTGTTCGACATGGACAACCCCGAAGAAATCCCGGCAGTGCCCAAGTACATCCAGGAGTGGGAAAGCCCATTTGGCCCAGAAGCAGAAGAATTCCCGCTGCAAGCCGTTGGCCACCACTACCTGCACCGTGTCCACTCCATCCACCATAACAACGATTGGTTGGAAGAGGCCTTCCCGCAGCGCGTGACGATGAACCCGGTAGACGCCAACCCACGCGGCATCGCAGACGGTGACACCATTCGCGTCTTCAACGAGCGCGGCACAATTGTCGCAACTGTTCGTGTGAGCAACCGCATCATGCCCGGTGTGGTAGATGTGCCGCAGGGGGCATGGTACAGCCCAGACGAGAACGGTGTAGACGTGGGCGGCTGTGTCAACACGTTGACGAGCTTACGCTGGACACCCATCGCCTTTGGTAACGCCCAGCACACCATCATGTGCCAGGTCGAAAAGGCTTAACAGGTAAAGGAGACTCTCATGGCTGAAAATCAACTCGGCTTCTACATTAATTTAAGCGCTTGCTCTGGCTGTAAAGCCTGTCAAGCAGCCTGTAAAGACAAGAACGATACCCCGGTGGGTGTGCTGTGGCGGCGTGTGTACGAAATCAGTGGCGGCACTTACCTTGAGCGCGGTGACGCGCTCATCGACAACACGTTTACCTACTATGTGTCGTCCGCGTGTAGCCACTGTAACGACCCCGTTTGCCTGAAGGTATGCCCGACGGAAGCGATCTGGAAACGTGAAGAAGACGGCATCGTGCTGATTGACGAAGACAAGTGCATTGGCTGCCGCTACTGTGAATGGGCGTGCCCCTACGGTGCCCCACAGTTCGATGCGGCCAAGCACGTCATGACGAAGTGCGACTTCTGTCACGACTACGTGGATGCTGGTCAAAAGCCTGCTTGTGTCAGTGCCTGTCAGATGCGCGTGCTAGAGTTTGGCCCCATTGACGAGCTGCGGGCACAGCATGGTACGCAGGGCGAGTTTTTCCCCTTCCCGCCGTCGGATATCACCCAACCAAATACGACATTTACACCCCACAAAGACGTGGTGCGTGCCGATGACGACTCTGCGACCATCGGCAACCCGGAGGAGGTCTAACCGTTATGAATACCAGTGATTGGTCACTTGTCATTTTTACCTTGTTCGCTCAGATGTCTGTTGGTGCGTTTTTGCTGCTGGGGGCCGTGCATTTCTTTGCGGCCCGCGCCGCTGGCGTCGAAGAAGCCGACAAAATGAGCGACCGCGCCCTGGTGCCCATTGGCGCGGTACTCATCGCCGGGTTTGTGGCGTCGCTGCTGCACCTGGGCAACCCACTCAATGCACCGCGGGCGCTTACGCACTTGGGCAGTTCGTGGCTTAGCCGGGAAATTCTGTTCGGGGTGTTGTTCGCTGGCGCAGGGTTCGTCTTTACCATACTGCAATGGCGCAAAATCCTCAGCCCCACGGTGCGCAACCTGATTGCCGTTGTTGCGGGTATCCTGGGCCTAGGTCTGGTATACACCATGTCGATGGTCTACTACACCCTGCCCGCCGTCCCCGGTTGGAATACGCTCGCGACCCCGGTTTCGTTCTTTGCCACCACGTTCCTGTTGGGTGCATTGAGCATTGGTGTGGCGTTTGTTGCCAACTACGCCTACCTCAAGCGCAAAGCAGACGCCAACGAGAAGCAGGTCGAACTGCTTAACGGCAGCCTGCGCTGGCTCACGCTGCTGGCGATTGTGATGGCAGGCATTCACTTCGTAGTGGCACCGCTGTTCACGGCATCGCTGGCGGTGGTGGGTACCCCCGCTGCAACCGAGACGGCCTCCCTGCTGCTTGAGCAGTATGGCTGGCTGCTGGCGCTGCGCTTTGCACTGGTCTTCGTCGGTGCAGGTATTTTGGGCCTGTTCCTCTATCAAAACGCCGTCCGTGCTGACCGACTTCGGGCTGTTTCTGTACTGGCATACACCGCTTTCGTGACGGTGTTCGCCTCCGAGTTGGCTGGGCGCTTCTTGTTTTACGCGACGTATGCGCGCGATGGCCTGATGTAGTGCTTGTTGATTTGTCAAATGGGCCGGGTAAAGGTGCGCTGCCTTCACCCGGCACTGCTGCTTTAGTTGTTGTGTTTGATCGAATTGTTGGTTGAAACTGTAGAAACGGAGCACTGATGAACCCCGTCATGACCCTGGCCCAAACCGATGTCGTTGCCTACGGCCTCACCTGCAAGTTCCTTGGAGAAGCCTTTCGCAAGCCGCCGCAGCCTGAATTGTGGCAAGTGCTTGTCAGTGAGCAGTTGTTTGCGTCCTGGCCGCTGCCTGCCGAAGACCCTTTCACGCAGGTTGGCCTTGACTTGCTCGTGACACTAACGGCAGAACCTGCCCCAACCGGTGCGGTGCTGCCTGCCCTACGGGATGACTACGCTGCGCTGTTCGTCGGCCCGGCCAAGCTCAAAGCCCCGCCTTGGGAGTCGGTTTACCTGAGCCGTGACCACATATTGTTTGAAAAGCAGACGCGACAGGTACGCGCCTTTTATGCCGCTTATGGCCTTCAGTTCAACCACATTCATGTTGAGCCGGACGATCACTTTGGCCTGGAGCTACTGTTTTTGGCGCATCTGTTTGGTACAGCCATTGAGCGCATTGAGAGGGGCGACTATGCCGGACAGACGCAGGTTATGGCCGGAGTGAGCCAGTTTTTGCAGACGCACCTTTTGCAATGGGCAGAGCCGTTCCTGGCACGGGTCGTTTACCACGCCGCGACGGATTACTATCGTGGGCTGGCCTACCTATCAGGCGGGCTGCTGTCGTCCCTGTGTACCAAGCTGGCTGTTCCGTGGGAGTTGGAGCTGTAGCGATGGACGTGTTCACCGC
>CAWUJQ010000016.1:0-29816 GCA_963922445.1 uncultured bacterium | reverse complement strand
GTCTGCTGGAAGTAAGTCACGAGGTGTTCTTCGGCATACTGGCGCATAAGTTCGTGCATGAAGAGCAGGCCATCACCGTCACGATGTAGAATGGACTTGTCAACCAGGTTGGCCAGTTCACGCAAGGTGGCCCCTGTAACTTGTTGCGCCACCTTCCGCCCAAATCCACCCCGAAACACCGCCAATTTCGAGACAATTCGCTGCTCTCGGACGGAAAGCATTTGCCATGAATGGTTGAAAACCGCCCGCAAGCTGCTGTGACGGTCGGCAACGTCCGCATGTTGGGTGCTGAGGAAGTCGAGGTCGTGCTCGATTTCCGTTATGATCTCATCACAGGACAGTGTTTTAAGCCATGTCGCTGCCAACTCGATAGCGAGTGGCAGGCCGCCAAGCAATTGGCTCAAGCGTATGACGCTAGCGCGGTTTTCCTCCAGGGAAAAACTGCCCTGTACAAGATGAGCGCGTTTGACGAATAGGTCGACGGCGGCAAAGTCTTCAGGACGGTCAACATTGGGGGATTCAGGCACGGCAATGCTTTCCAGGTAGCGCACCCACTCCTTTTGCAAGTTGAGCGACGAGCGTGAGGTGACAATCAATTGCAGGTGGCGGGTTTGTTCGATGAGGTCGTTAATGATGCCGACCGAGTTGGCAAGATGTTCAAAGTTATCTAGCACCAGCAGGGCGCGCTGCTGCTGGATGTAGGTAATGAGCTGCTCGAACGTCGTTAGCCGCACGTTCATCTGGTTGACGATGGCGCTAACAATATCCCAGTCAGATTGAGCAGAGGCCAACGGCACAAAAAACACACCATCCGGGAAGTCATCAACGACATACCGCGCTAGCTCAATGCTCAGGCGGGTTTTGCCAACCCCCCCGGCACCTGCCAGCGTGATGAGCCGAATATTTGGATCATGAATGGCCTCAACGATCACACGCATCTCTTCATCGCGCCCCACAAACGATGTGGCGTATTCTGGCAACGTATGGATTGCCTGGGCAGTGGGCGGTTCTATGCCAGCGGCGGGTGTGTTTTCTTCAAAGATAGCCAGCTTTTGCGCATACAAAATAGCCTGCGTGCGGCTGTGAACACCGAGTTTGCTGTAGATTTGCTTGGTATACCAGCGCACGGTCCCCACTTCAATGACCAGTTGAGCGGCAATCTGTGGGTTAGACAGCCCATCAACCATCATACGCAACACTTCGAGTTCGCGCGTGGTTAGCAACTTCTCGTATGCGGTTTTCTGTTTCATTCTGTTCACACCGAAATCATGAGGTCAAGCTTTACCCGTGCTTATCAGTGTACCCGTTTACAGGAATTATGCGAGTGATTGCGGTAACGCGTTATATTAGCAAACGAAATAGGTTCCGCTTGAGTATACCCCCGCTGCTTTTCGTGTAAAAACACCCCCGTTACCGGCACAGGGAGCCAATTTCGTCAAGCTGAAACGTGCGCTGTTCGATGTCCGAAAGTGAGGCAACGGCACGATTGGCGCATATCCAATCGGCCCGTGCTTCAACTGTATCCAGATCATCGCGTAAATCCCAGGCAATGACGGTGCGGTCGTCAGATGCGGTAAGCGCTGTTTGCCCGTCCGGGCTAATTTCGATGTCAGTCACAACATCGGTGTGGGCGGTAAACCGATGGATGATGGAACCGCTGCGCACATCCCACGTAAGCACGTCTGTATCCGTAGAGCCTGAATACAACCGCTCCCCGTTCGGGTGAAAGGCCAGCCCAAACACAAATTCACGGTGCCCGAACAACCTATGAATGACCTCACCTGTTGCCAAATCCCAGATGATGATTTCGCCGTCTGTGGTGCCACCAGCCACCATTCGCATGTCCGAGCTAAACGCGGCGATAACGACTCCCGCATCAACTTCAAAGGTATGGGTAGGCGTATCTGCAAAGAGTTCCCATATAAGAAGCTGCCCAGCGTCAGTCGCCGTGGCAATAAACTGCTCATCCGGGGTGATGGTAACCCCTCGGATGCCGCCCGCAGGGACTGCTATGGTTTGTACCGCCTCACCCGTCTGCAAATCCCAATAGACCAGGCGGCCATCATTCCCGCCAGAGGCACCATGCCTACCGTCGGGCAAATAGGCAACCCGCATCCAGTCGACTTCGCCGTGCCCCTGCATCTCGTGTATAACTTCTCCAGTTGCAACGTTTAACAGGAAAACACGGCCACTCGCATCTGCGGCCAATACTTGCCCACCATCAGGTGAAAAAGCGGCACTTTCCACCCTTTCTTCGCTCAACAAAACCTGCTGCACTGGCTGGTTAGACGCCACATCCCACAACATCATGGTGCCGTCTGCCGAAACAGACACGAATTGTTGGCCATCGGGGCTATAGGCAACCTGCGACACCCAGTCTACGTGGCCGAAATACCGCTGTTGGACAAATGCCCCGGCTAAATCCCACACTACAATGCTGCCATCATACGAACCAGAAATCGCGGTTGCCCCATCGGGGTGAAATGCCACGTCAACAACGCCTTGAATGTGCCCAACCAAGCGCTCAAGCACCACCCCGGAGTTAACCTCCCACACAATAACCGATGTGTCATCGGACGAAGACAGGGCATAACGCCCATCGGGACTGTATGCAACTTCATGCACAATTCCAGCATGTTCGTTATAGGTTCGTAGTAAGTCTCCCGTCTGCAAGTCCCATAAAATGACGCTGCCATCCTCCGAACCGGTCAACGCAGTTTGATCAATGGGGCTAAACGCGACACCCGTCACCCAGTCTGTGTGCCCAACCAATTGCTGTATAGGGTCGCCCGCACTCAAATCCCACAGGATAGCGGTGGTGTCATCTGAACCGGATAGGGCGTGGGTGCCATCTGGACTGACCGCAACACTGTTGATGAAGTCATCGTGACCGGCTAACGCGTTTAGCAACTCACCCGTGGCGGAGTCAAAGGCTAAGACAAGGCCCACATCCGTTCCTGCAATGACCTGCGTCCCATCAGGGACATAGGCGACGCTGGTCACAACCACATCGCTGGGCACATCGAACGAGACCACTTGCTGCTGGGTTGCCACGTCCCAAATCACTGCCTGCCCGTCAAAACCAGATGAAATCACTCGCTCGCCATCCGGGCTAACTTCAACACTCGTTAGTTCATCCTCATGCGCAGCAATCGACCAGAGCGTTTCGCCGGATGCCACATCCCACAATGTGACGGTACCGTCCCCTTGGCCGCTTACAATGGTGCGCCCGTCGGGGCTGAGGGCAACCGACAATACCTCACCGTCGTCATCACCAACCAGCTTCTTCATCGGGCCGGGATTCAATCCGACCTCGGTCAGCGTCTGCTGCGCTTCGATAGGTGGATTCTCAATTTGAACGGCTTGCAACCCCAATGCAATGGATAAGTGTTGGTTCTGGTCTACCAAAAGCTGCGACTGGGACGATAGGGCCAAGCTCTGGGCGACGTCGGCCTGCCTTTGCGCCTGGAACTCGCTTGTGGCAGCGATGTTTGCGCTGTTTACTGCCTGTGCCGCTTGTGTGTTGGCAATGTTGCGCTGCGCGTCAATGTTGGTCAGGGCAACCTGCGACCCGTACAATCCTGCAATCAACGCCAGGATAATGAGGCCGCCGAGTATCAGGGATGCGCGCTGGAAGTTTTGAGCGCGCCGAGCAATGCGCGCTTCTTCCGCTTTGCGCGCTTGTTCTGTGGCCTCGCGCGCAAGCCTTTCGTTGGTGCTGGCTTCGAGATAGGTGCGCTCTTCTTCGTTCAGGTCGAGCGTGGTGGCGCTGGCATAGTCTTCGAACTGCGTCAGGCGGGTGCCACTGGCCAGCAGGCCTGCATCGCGGTCACTGCGAAGCCACTCGGTTGCGTCCTGCATCAGCCGCCGCTGGATGTACAGGTCTTCGCGGTTGGCGTCTAACCAACTGCGCAAGCGGCCCCATTCACGGATGAGCGCTTCATGTGCCACCTCAACCGTAGGTTCGCGGGTTGCGGGGTCGCGGTCAGTGGTTAGCAGGCGCGCTGTGAGATATGCATCGAGGACGCCGCTAACGACCATATCATCCCCCAACTCGCTCAGCCGCACACGACGCCGTGTGTCCTCAACGCCCTCACCTGGTGTGACCAGCCGTAAAAAGATTTGCCGCGCTGTGTGCTGTTGTTCCACTGTAGCCGCGTTGTATTCGTCGTCGGCACGCTTGGCCAGCGCCCCCGTGATGCCGTTGAGCGCATCGTAGGCGGTTAGCGTTAACATTCGCCCTTCGCGGCGGTCATAAAGTTCCGTCAGTGCATATTGCAGCAGGGGTAGGCCGCCCGGTTCTTCGGTCACATCCGCAATCATTCGCTCAACTAACCCCGGCTCAAAGCTAGCCCCGATGTTTTCTGCGGGGCGGACGATGGTTGCGCGGAGGTCGTCATCGGTCATGGGCAGCACCACCTCGGTGCGCTTGCGGAGCAGCTCACCGAAGTCAAGGTAGTTCAGTGGGCGGTCGTAGAAGTCTGCGCGCAGAGTGATGGCGACTCGCAATCGCGACTGTGGGTTGTCCAGGGCATCCAGCAGCGCTGCGATAAATGCTGTTCGTTCGGCTTCGTTGGTGAGCGTGAACAACTCCTCGAACTGGTCGATAATGAGCAGCAGTTCGCTGGTGCCTTCGGGCAGAATGGCGTTGATGGCTTGGCTCATGCCGTCGTCTGCGTGCAGCAAACGCTCCAATTCGGGTGGCGGGTTCACGGCAATGGGCCATAGTTTGGCTTCTAGTTCGTCGAACGGGCGCGTGCTGGGGAACATTTCAACAATGAACCAGTCCGCGCTGCCAGGGATGGCGTTTTGCCGTAGGCGCGGCACCAATCCTGCTTTGACCACGCTGGACTTGCCCGATCCGCTGGGGCCGACGACGGCTAAAAACCTGGCAGATTCATCCGGCTGTTGCAGGCGTTCCAGCATCCGGTCGATAAAGGCCGTGCGCCCGAAGAAGTTGGCCTCGTCACTTTCCTGGAAGGAGCGCAGGCCGCGATAGGGGTTCGGGGCGTCAAGGAGGACGGTGTACGGGTCTTCCGGTTCGGGTACGGCTGGACTGGTGTAGCCGATTGCTGCATCAAACGCGTCAATCAACGCTGTGGTGGTCTCGTAGCGCTCTGATGGGGCTTTGGCCGTTGCTTTCTGGATGACGTCATCCAGCGCGCTGGGCAGGGAAGGCGCGGCTGCTTCAATCGGTGGGAGGGGGCTGTGCAAAAGTTTGGCAATGCCGTCCAAGCCGGGGAATGCCCGCTCGCCCGTTAGCATCTCGTACAGCACCACCCCCAGGCTGAACAGGTCAGAGCGCTCATCGAAGCCTTCACCTCGGAACTGCTCTGGGGCAATGTAACCCATCGTGCCCGATTCGTCTTCGTCGGTGGCTGTTGGACCAACGTGCGCAATACCAAAATCCACCAGGTAGGCCGCACCGAACTCGTCTAATAGAATGTTGGCTGGCTTAATGTCACGATGGATGATGCCTTCGCTGTGAGCAAGCGCCAAGGCCGAGCCAACCTGCATCAGCCAGGTGAAAACCTGTTGTGGGGATTGCGGGCCGTTGTCAAACTGATTTTTAAGGCTGCCGCCGCGCAGGTAGCGCATGACGATAAACGCGCTGTCCGGCTCACGCCAGAAGTCGTACAGGGGGACGATGTTGGGGTGTTCCAACCGTGCGACAAGCTGGGCTTCGCGTTCAAAGCGGCGGATGAAATCAGGATTGTTGGCGTGTTCTGGCTTGATGACTTTAACAGCCACTTCACGCTTGACCGCAGGCTGATAGGCCAGCCACACATCCCCCATACCGCTTACATCACCGATGGTCCGCCGAAATTCCAGGCCCTTGTAGGCGACCCCCTCGCTGATGATCCCAATGGGCTGAGATGGTTGTGCTGATGGGGTTGCCATAAAAAACGGTCCTGTCCGTTTGACGCTTAACGTGATGCAGAGTTTAACAAGCGTTCAATAAAAACCACTACGGCAAGTTGGGGCAAACATGCCTGTGTGGTACTTGGGAGTAGGCAACGTGATGTTGTTTCTCCCCCCAAATAGATAAGTGGCGTTAGCGATGTCGTGGGCGCGGTGATTGCCCCGCCGCAATCATGTATTACGCTTGGCGATGTAAAAGTTGAGCAGCAGCACAAGCAGAAGCAGCAAGCCCCAGGCGAATTCCTTGAAGAAGTTGGCCCCGCTCAGTTGGAACAGCACCATGTTCAAGCCGGTGGAAAGGAACTGAAGCGCGATGAGTGCCAGCAAAACGCCCAATAGCCGCCCAGAACCGCCATAGGGATCAATGCCGCCAAGCACAGCAATTAACACGGCCAACAGCACATAAGACCCACCAAAATCCACAGAGGCGGCGTTGATTCGCCCCAGCACGACAATCCCAGCCAATGCAGACAGCAAGCCGCTTAGCGCATAGGTCTTAATCAGCACCATCGTGTTGTCAATGCCGCTGAACTTGGCGGCGAGTGGGTTCGTGCCCAGCAAATACACCTCAAAGCCAAAGCGGGTGCGGTTCAGGATGAACGTCAGCACGCCTGTTGCGGCCAGCAGCAAAATCAACGGCACAGGGATGCCAATCACATCGCCATTGCCGACGAAACTGAGCGCTTCCTGGGCAAAAACCGAGGCCCCGTTTGTAATAGCAGTGCCAATGCCCTCGTAGAGGATCAGTGTGCCCAAGGTGGCAAGGATCGCCGGGATGCCGACGACAGCAACCAGGAAGCCGTTAAATAAGCCGCATACTAGCCCGGTCAACGTGCCTACGCTGAGGGCCACAACCAACGCGAACGCAATTTGCCCGGTGCCAGCACCCTCTGGAATCATGGCCGTGAGTATGGTGCCAGCGAGAATGCCCACCAGGTTTGCCGTCGCATTAATCGACAGGTCAATGCCGCCGGTGAGCATCGTCAGGGAAACGCCCAGCGCCAGGATGCCAATTTCGGATGCTTGAAACACCATCGAGCGCATGTTGCCGACCGTAGGGAAGGTGTCGCTGCGCAGGACGCTAAACAGCGCGAACAGCAATACCACAATGATCGACAACCGCAGTACATCCCCCTCTTTGGAGAGTACCAGTTCGGTAAAGTTGAAGGTCGTATCTTTTTTCACTTGCGGGGTTTCGGCACTGGCCATAAATCCCAACTCACTTTCTCATTCAAACAGCGAAACGGCGCATCTATATTTTTTTTGCTGAATTTGGCGTCTTTGCCGAGATTGCCGCCCCGGTCGTATTTAGGTTGCCTGGGGCGTGACGGCACGCCTGTTCTGTACGGCTGGGATGGCGACACCAATGATAATCAATGCCCCGACCACAACCTTTTGGAATTCCGATGGAATGCCAATCACAACCAGACTGCTGCTGACAAGCGTAATCAGTAGCACGCCGAGTAAGGTGCCAATCACCGTGCCGCGCCCGCCACTAATTGACGCGCCGCCCAGCACAACAGCGGCAATCACATCAAGTTCTGTTCCTACAATATCGAACGGGTTGGCCTGCCGTCCCAATGACCCAAACACAATGCCGCCGATCCCGGCCAGAATGCCCACAAAAATGTAGATGAAATACTGCGTGCGACGGATGTTAAAGCCCGCCCGCGCCGCTGCCTCTCTGTCGCCGCCTATTGCGTAAATGGCACGGCCTAGCATCGTGTAGCGCAGCAGGAACCACACCAGAACGGTGACGGCCAGCAGAATCAAAATTGAGATATTCAGGTTGGCGGTGCGCTGTTCGGGCGGGCTAATCGAGAGCAGGTTCGTGCGCGACAGTTCGACCATGCCCTGTGGAATCTCCTCACGGAAAATGAGGGTGCCCACGAAAAAGAGAAGGAACCCCCGGAAGGCGTTCAGCGTGCCTAACGTGACGATGAGTGTGGGCAGGTTAAACTGCGCGATGAAAAACGCATTGATTGCACCCAAAATCATCCCGATGAGCGCGCCCAGCAGCAGCGCAACGATAAATCCCAGCAGGTAGGCGGTTGTTTCTGGAAATATGGCCAGCAGTGCGTCTTGAATCCCCAAGTTGAACATAATCGCCACGGTGCTGTACAGCGCAAACACCGCAATCGCCGGGAACGACACGTCAATGCCGCCGCTAATGAGGACGATGAGCACACCCATCGCGAATATCCCGATGACAATGGAACTGCGCAAAATTCGGAAGAGGTTTGCCAGCGTTAAAAATGCCTGCGGGTTGATAAAGCTGATGATGATGGAGAGAACAATGATCGTCATCAAGACGAGAAATTCATTGCGCGTGACGATCTCTCTGAAATTTGGCATACGGTATCGCTCTCTTGTTGGTTGGGGTTGCGTCAGGCAGTTTGTGCAACCGACCGCAGGGCTGCACTAAGCTGGTCTTCGTCAATGTCGCTGGCCTGGTAGGTTTGCACGATTTTTCCGCTGCGCATGAGCAGAATGCGGTTACAGGTTTGCATCAACTCCGGTATATCGTCAGACATAATCAGAATGCCCATACCATCGCGCGCCAGCGATTTGATGATGTCGTGCAGTTCAGATTTTGAGCCGACATCCACGCCCACTGTGGGGCCATTGAGGATGAGGATGCGCGGGTCGGCTGCCAGCCATTTAGCAATCACAACGCGCTGTTGGTTGCCACCAGAAAGGCTGCTCACGGGTAAACCGGGGTCGTCTGTTTTGATGCTGAGGTCGTCTACCCATTTGCTGACCTGATCTTGCTTGTCATTTCTTGAAATGATGCCCAGCGCATTCAGTAAATCGGTGATTTTACGGACGACGATGTTGTCACCGATGGCACGTTCTAAAAACAGGCCTTCCGTCAGGCGGTCTTCTGGCACATAGCCAATGCGGTTCGCAATCGCGTCCTGGATGCTGCGGATTTTGACGGATTCCCCGTCAATTTGGATGTCGCCGCTTTCCGCAGGAACCAGCCCGAACAAAGCCAGTGCGAGTTCGGTGCGGCCACTACCCAGCAAGCCAGTGATGCCCAAAATTTCCCCTGGCATTAGCTCAAAGGAGATGTCTTTGAGGCGTCCGGCGGCGTTTAGGTTGTTCACACGCAGCAGCGGCTTGGCTTCTGCCTTTGGCTTGAAGTCGTAACGCGTGTCTTCAAATTCTAGCCCGGTCATGTGGTAGGCAATCTGCGCTTGGTTCAGGCCGTCAGCGGTGTCGTCCAGCACTTTTTCACCGTTACGCAGTACAATCACGCGCTCGGCAATTTGCAGCACTTCGTTCAGCTTGTGGCTAACGAACAGAATCGCAATGCCTTGCGCCTGCAACTTTGCAATCACGCGGAACAGGGCAGCGACCTCGTGTTCGGTGAGGGCGGTTGTGGGTTCGTCCATGATGATGAGGCGTGCATCTTGCAGCAGCGCACGGGCAATGGCGGTGAGTTGTTTTTCTGCAACAGAAAGCTGTTCGACGCGGCGGTTGAGCGGCAGTTCGACCTCGATTTGCTGCATAGCCTCGCGCGCGACGCGGTTAATCTGCCCCCAGTTGACGAATTTGCGCTGCTGAGACAGTTGCTGGTTGAGCGCGATATTTTCGGCAACCGTGAGGTTGGGGAAGAGCGAAAAGTCTTGGTAGATGACCTGGACGCCCGCTTGAATCGAGTCGATGGGGCGCAGGTTTTTATAGGTTTGCCCGTTGATGGCAACCGTGCCGGAGGTTGGCTCGTACACACCCGCGATGATTTTAATCAGCGTGGATTTGCCGGAACCATTTTCACCACATAAGCACAGGGCTTCCCCCTGGTTGACGGTTACGCTCACGCCTTTGAGCGCTTGCACACCCGCAAAGTTTTTTGTGATGTCGGTAACGGTTAAAAAAGGCTTTTGTTCGGCCATAAATAAAGCTTATTCTTTGTGGCTGCGATGTGGGTTTAACTGCACTATTGTGCAAGGGCGCAGCAAACGTGCTGCGCCCTTGTAGTGTAACGCTATTTGCGGGGGAAAACTAGAAGTTCCACTCGTCAACGTTGTCGATAGTTACGTCTACCCATGCTTGGCCGAAGAATACACCATCTTCGAAGGTCAGGGACTCATACCCTTCCAGCGGCAGGTCTTCGTTCAGCGAAGCCAAACCGAAACCAGCTTCCGGCAGCATGGCTTCTTCTTCAGCGGTGAAGTCTTCGGGCAGTTCACCTTCCAAGATGGCCAGACCGATCTTGTTGCAGGCGTAGCCAGCCAGGGCCGGGTCCCAGAAGCTAACGAGGTCGATTGCACCCGTTTCGATCAGGGCGCGGGAGTCGTTAGCGAGGCCGGTGCCTACAACAGCGATGTCGTCCTGCAAACCAGCTTCTTCAACAGCCTGGCCCACACCCAGTACGTCGGTGGATGCGCTACCCTGTACACCCTTCAGGTTCGGGAAGGTGATGAGCAGTTCCTGCATACGCTCGTAAGCGACGGTTGCATCGTCGAAGGACTCGTTCTTGTCACCGACGAAGGTCATATCCGGGTAGGTTTCTTCCTGGTGAGCGATGGCTGCATCTACCCACTGGTTGTGCGTTTCGCTGGTGAGGCTACCCACGAATACGGTGTATTCACCTTCTTCGTCCATGCGCTCGGCCAGGGCGTCCATCAGGTGTACGCCGTAAGCAGCATTGTCAAAGGCTTCGATGTCGAAGTCGGTGTTTTGCTGGCTCGAGGCCTCGTGGGTGACGACGACGACACCTTCGTCACGCGCACGCTCAAGTACCGATTCTACCGTGTCCGGCTGGAAGGGGATCACGCAGAGGAAGTCTACACCCTGGGCGAGGATGTCCTCAATCACCTGTACCTGCTGGGCGGCGTCTGCCTGGGCAGGACCCTGCTGGAAGGCCGTGACGTTCGGGTAGTCCTCGTCAAACTGGGCGATGCCTTCTTCCATACGGTCGAACCAGGCAATACCAGAGATTTTCACAACAGTTGCCATCGTCCATTCGCCGGTATCAGCTTCAACGACGAGCGGTTCTGGCATTTCTGCTTCGTCTTGCGCAGCAGCAACAGCGGCAACGCTGAGGGCGAGGGTAAGAATGACAATCAAACGAAGTGCTTTAGGCATGTTAGTATATACTCCTGGAAACTAAGTGTTTATTATTCGTAATCGCCATACGGCAATCACATCACACAGTTTATTGATTTGTTTGGCAATTTCCAACAATATTGCATGAGCAATCAATTAAACCCGGCTAATTGCCCGACGAGAACTGATCGATAAAGCGCAGGTCTTGCCACGGTGGGTTTTCCTCATACAGCTTCGGATTCAGCACCTGCGGGCGCGGGTCTTCAGCTTCGTCCAACTGCTTCACCATCCACTTCGGGTACGGTGTGCCGGGGTGTGATGCAGCGTTGAGTTCGGCGAAATCTTCTTCGGTCAGTTCGATGTCTGCCGCCGCGATGTTGTCTTCCAGGTGGGTGAGCTTGCGCGCAGCAATAATCACACTGCTGACGGCAGGTTGCGCCAGCGTCCATGCGATAGCAACCTGCGCCGCGCTGATGCTGTGACGCTCGGCCACCTTTTTGACCACGTCAACAATATCGTGCGCCTTTTCGCGCTCAAACATGACGAACTGCCCTGCTTCTGCAAAGCGGGTGCCCTCTTCGGGGGTGGCGTTGCGGTCGTATTTGCCAGCTAAAAAGCCACCTGCCAACGGACTCCACACCAGGAGACCCACGTTGTAGTACTCTGCGAACGATTGGAACGAGTTTTCCAGGCCGCGCCCCAGCAGGCTGTAGTACATCTGCGCGGTGACGAACCGTTCCACGTTTAACTGCTTTTGCATCTCGATGGCGTGCGCGCCCTGCCACGACAGATAGTTACTAAAGCCGATGTAGCGCACCTTGCCCTGTCGCACAAGGTCGTCCATTGTGCGCAGCGTTTCTTCAATGGGTGTGTTGCTGTCCCAACCGTGCAATTGGTACAGGTCGATGTAATCCGTTTGCAGGCGCTTGAGGCTGCTTTCCACGCCGCGAATAATGTTCACACGGGTGGCACCGCTGCGGTTGAAGTTGTCATCGCTCATGGGCAGGCGGCACTTCGTGGCAAGCACGATTTCTTCCCGCTTGCCTTTGATGGCGTTGCCAATGAGGGTTTCACTCTCGCCCCGGCTGTACACGTCTGCCGTGTCGATAAAGTTGATGCCCCGCTCAAGCGCAAAGTTAATCATCTCGGTGGTCTCATCCTGACTGAGATTGCCCATGTTCATGCCCGTGCCGAACTGCATCGTGCCAAGCGATAGCGCACTCACGATGAGGCCGGAGTTGCCAAGGGTTCTGTATTGCATGGTTTACGTGTCCTTTTCGGTGTGGTTGGCAGCGGCTTCTAGCATCATGGCAATAGCGCGTGCGCCGGGGTCCATCTTCCCAGCAGAGCGGCCTTGCTGCCAGCTTGCGCGCCCGATTTGCGATTGCATAGCTTTCGTCTCTTCAGCGCCTTTTTGGGCGGCGTCTGCCGCTGCCTGCCAGAACGCGCTCAGTTCCGCATCATCGCCTAATGCTTTCATGGCTTCGATGGCGGGGTTCATGGCATCGAGCATGGTTTTGTCGCCAAGTTTTGCGCCACCGCGCTCCATTAGCGCATCCAGCGCGGCTTGTGTGGCGTCCGCAATGTTGCTCAGCGTGATGGCCTCATTGCCGCGCAGCGATTTGCCGCCTGTCATCAAAACTGTGCCGAACAGCGCGCCGAAACTTGACGGCGCGCCATCGGAGAAGGTTTTTCCCTGCTTGTACAGGAACTTACCCACGTCACTTTCGATGCTTTCCATGGCGGCGATGTCTGCTTTAATCGCTTTGAACCCGCGTTCAACGGTGCGGCCCAGGTCGCCATCACCCAGTTCGGCATCCAACGCCTGAAGTTCGTCTTTGTTTGCGATCATGTGCTCCGCAACGGCTGTCAGCAGCGCAGCCATTTGTTGGGAGTTGAGTGTTGTTGCCATTGCCCGCTGCCTTACAGATACTGAGCTTGATCGAAGAACGGCGAGCTTGCCGGGGCGTCCAGCAGGCGCTTGAGGTCGTCGTCCAGCTTCATGATGGTCAGGCTTGCGCCCATCATCTCCATAGACGTCGCAAAGCGCCCGATATACGGGCGATAAACCGTGATGTTCTGGGCTGCAAGCAGCTCGTTGAGCTTGCGATACATAATGTACAGTTCTTCCAGTGGGGTCGCGCCCAGGCTGTTGAGCATGATGCTAACGTCGCTGCCCCCCAACGCAATATCTTCAAGAATCGGGTTTAATAGCGCTTCGGTGATTTCATCAGCAGTTTTGAGCTTGCTGCGCTCAATGCCCTGTTCGCCGTGGATGCCCATACCGATTTCCATTTCATCCTCGCCAATCTCGAAGGTCGGCTTGCCCACCTGTGGCACAATGCACGGCCCCAGCGCCACACCCATGCTACGCGTATTGGCCAGCGCGTGTTCAGCCGCAGCTTTGACCTCGTCCAGGCTTTTCATCTCTTCGGCAGTTGCCCCGGCGATCTTGAAGGCGTAAATCATGCCTGCCACCCCGCGCCGCTTGTCAGCTTTATCTGACGGGGCGCTGGCCACATCATCGGCCACGAGGACGGTTTCGACACGGATGTCGTCTTCCATGTCCACGTCATCGGCGGCGGCGGCGAAGTTCAACACATCCCCGCCATAGTTGCCAAATAGGTGCAGCACGCCTGCCCCACCGTGGACGGCGCGAGTGGTCGCGGCCATTTGGTCAACTGTTGGCGATGCAAACACGTCACCTACGGCGCAGCCGTCAAGCATCCCTTTGCCCACATAGCCAAGGAAGACCGGCAGGTGACCGCTGCCACCGCCCGTCACAATGCCGACTTTGCCGTCATTGGGCGCGTCTGCCCGCACGATGCCGTAAAGTTCGTCGCCTGCTTTTTTCAAGCGGTTGGGATGCGCGGCCAAAAGACCTTCTAACATCTCCGGGACGTAATCTTCGGGGTTATTTAGTATTTTTTTCATTAAAGGTTCCTCTTTTCGTCTCATTCGACTCAACCGTTGATAACAAATTTTGCACTCAAGTGCCATTAACTTTCGCTCATAAAGGGGGTGCCGCAAGTGGGAGCCTGCCGAATGTGTTGCGGTAACGCAGCACACAAAATATTATCTACAGGTGCAAACAAAGCGTTTCATTGAAAGTGAGTCTTATGGCAGATCAATATATTCTTAGTTTGGACGGCGGCACGGAAAGTGCCCGCGCTGCCCTCTTTACGCTTGATGGCAAGTTGGTGGCCTCCCATGCGGAAAAGTACCCGCTGCGCCACCCTAACCCCGGCTGGGCAGAGCAGCGCCCCGAAGAATGGTGGCAGTCGATTGTGGGGGCGGTGCGGGGCACGGTAGAAAAAGCGGGTGTGCCCAAAGAATCCATCGTGAGCATTGCCGGTGACCTCACCTCGTGTACCGTTGTGCTGCTTGACGAAAACTTCAACCCGGTGCGGCCTGCGGTCATCTGGATGGATGTGCGGGCCAGTGCGCAGGCCCATCGCATTGCAGCGAGTGGCTTTGATGCCCTCAAGTACAACGGGTATGGCAACGTCAGCGCGGAGTGGATGCCGTGCAAGGCGCTGTGGTTGAAGGAAAACGAGCCGGAAAACTGGGCCAAAGCCAAGTACGTTGGGGAATACAATGACTGGTTCACGCAAAAACTAACGGGTGAGTGGACGGGCAGCATTGATAACGTCAGTGTGCGCTGGTACTACGACCGCAACGCGGGCGGTTTTCCGCAGGACTTTTATGAAGGCATTGGCCTGGGCGATGTGCTGGAGAAGTTCCCGCAGCGGATTCTTGATCTTGGTGAGGTTGTGGGGCCGCTAAAAGCCGATGTTGCCGAAGAACTTGGCCTGCCTGCGGGCATCCCGGTAGGGCAAGGCGGTGTGGATGCCATGATTGCGATGGTCGGGTTAGGTGTGGTCAAGCCTGGCAAGATGGCGTTCATCACCGGGTCATCGCACTTGCACCTTGGCATTTCTGCCCATCAATTTCACGGTAAAGGAATTTTCGGGGCCTATACCGACGCCATCGTCCCTGGTACGTATTTGGTGGAAGGCGGGCAAATCAGTACCGGGTCGGTTGTGCGCTGGTTCGTTGAGAACTTCACGGGCGGGCATAAGCAACGCGCCGCTGAAGCAGGCACGGATGTGTTTGCCCTGCTGACGGAAGAGGCCGAAAAACTGCCAGCCGGGTCTGAAGGGTTAATTGTGTTGGACTACTGGCAGGGCAATCGCACGCCATTGGTAGACCCGGACGCACGCGGCATGATGTGGGGCTTTACGCTGGCCCACACGCCAGCCCACGTCTACCGGGCCATCATTGAAGGGATCGCCTACGGTACCGAACACATCTTACGGACGCAGCGCGAACACGGCTACGAGGTTAACGAGTTAATTGCCACTGGCGGGCCTACCAAGAGTCCGTTTTGGATGCAAATCCATGCCGATGTGAGCAACGTGCCGATCACGCTAACCGAAGCCGGAGACAGTGCCGCCCTGTTGGGGTCGGCAATTTGTGCGGCGGTGGCTGCGGGCGTCTATGATTCGGTCGAGAGCGCGGTTGATGCGATGGTGCGTACCACCGATACGATTGAACCGAACCCGGCACGTCACGAGGAATATCAGTTCTTTGTTGATAAATACATCGGCACCTACCCTCAGATGAAGGAACTGATGCACAGCGTGGCCCAGCACGTTGCGAAGCAGGCCAAGTAATATGCCGTTCCCGCAGAATACAGCCCTCCCGCAGCTATCGGGGGAACGTTTCACCGTCCAATATCGCGTTTACCGTGAGGACATAGACGCGATTGCACAGGGCATTGCCCTGGAGCAAACCGTTGAACTGCCTGCGACCATTGTGCCGTCCGGGGATGTGGCGGCACATATCGTCGGGCAGGTGGAAAGCACGACAGCCGAGGGTGAATCGGCGCTGGTGACCATCAGCTATGCGGTTGAAACCGCTGGAACCACACTCACGCAGTTGATGAACGTGGTTTTTGGCAATACCAGTATGCAGTCCGATATTCAGGTGGTGCGCTTCGACCTGCCGGACAGCATGACGGGACGGTTTAAAGGGGCACGCTATGGCATACCCGGCCTGCGCACTCTGCTGGGCGTCCCGAAGCGGCCCTTGCTGGCAACAGCCCTTAAACCGATGGGGCTAAGCGCCACACAGCTTGCGGAAATCGCCTATCAGTTTGCGTTGGGTGGCATTGACATCATTAAAGACGATCATGGATTGGTGGATCAGGTGTTTTGCCCGTTTGAAGAGCGGGTGCGCCTGTGCGCGGATGCCGTGCAGCGGGCCAACAGCGAAACGGGCCGCCGTTCCATCTATGTGCCGAATGTCACCGCCCCTGCTGATGAGATTGGCGACCGGGCGCGGTTTGCAAAAACACAGGGTGCGGGCGGTGTGATGGTGAGTTGGGGGCTAACCGGCTTTGATGCCATCCGCATGTTGGCCGAAGACGATGACCTCGCACTACCTGTGCTTGCCCATCCGGCGCTAACGGGCAGTTTTGTCGCCTCCCCACGTAATGGGATGTCTCACACGGTGACGTATGGGCAGCTTTTGCGTTTGGCGGGGGCCGATGCGGTGATCTTTGTCAACTATGGTGGCCGCTTCCCTTACTCGCAGGCGCAGTGTAAACAGGTGATGGCCGGATGCACCGACGCAATGGGTCACCTGACGCCTATCCTCCCGATGCCGGGTGGCGGTATGACGTTAGACCGTATTCCTGAGTTATACCAGTTCTACGGTGACGATGTGATCTTTTTGGTGGCGGGTGGGTTGTATGGTTACAGCGAGGACTTCGTCGCGAACGCTCGTGCTTTTGCCAAACTAGTGAGTTCGGATGGCGTTGCGCCTTCCAGTTAGATTGGCCATGTAGCCCTGGTGATTTACCTCAATTGTGCTGCCAAGGTGTGAGCGGTCAAGCGCAACTGCCTCACCCCATACGCATTGCCAGATAACATACCCTCTTCACTGCATCGCCTCTTGCAAATAAGCGCCAATGGCCGCCATTTCGCCAGCTTGGATGGCTCCGGCTGGTATGCGCGCCTGCTTTGACGCACGTTTTACCTTGGTTGGCAAGTCGTTTTTTTCTGTATTTACGAAAGCATAATAACTGCTCTGGTGCAAAATAATTAAGGAGATAACAATAAGGTTTGTGTACTTTACACGTTGAATTAAGGTTTGTTGCATAAGCTTCGACAAGCTCCTAGAATGATACGTGGATTAATTTTTCGCGAATTGTCACTCATTAAAACGGAGCGCCGTATATGAGAGCGTACATCCTGCAAAACTGGCGCAAGGTTGGCCTGCTGTTAACTTTGTTATTGCTGTTTACGCCCCCCTTCACCCAAACCAGCCATGCAACGGGCGTTTTGACGCTAGACGTCAACATTGATGGCGACCCCGTATCGGTAGATACCGGTGAGATACTGCTTTACGTGATTGACTACAGTTGTGCTGGTGTTACGGCAGACTGTGGCGACTTGACGATAAACTTTCCGCTTGACCCCGACCTCGAATTTATCGATGTCATCGAATCCCCTGGCTATACGGGGACGCTGGTGGGCAACACCGTTCAGATTACGGACAACAACAGCGTCTTTGACGACGGTGACTCGGCGCAGGCGGTGGTTCGTGTGCGTGCCCGCCTTGATTTAGACGGCACCGAGACCATTGCACAAACTGCGGAAGGCACGATTACGCTTGGCCCTGGTGGCACCCCGCAAACGGTTACCGACGATGCACCGACCCTGAGCGTTAACACGCCTTCCGCTCAATGGAGTGTCGATAAGGTACAAACGGCACCCGCAGGCGGGGTTGCCCCTGCGCCCGGTACCCGTGCGACTTTTGATGTGTCCTTCTGTTCAGATTCGGCCACAGGCAATATCTCGCTCTTCAACGCCACGCTGGTCGATACATTCCCAGCAGGCGCGGTTGTGGTTGATAACCCCGACGGCGGTACGGTTCTTGGGAACCAGATCACATGGGATTTGAGTACGCTGGACATCTCTGTCATACAAGCGTCTTGTGTCACGCGCAGCTATACGCTGGAGTACCCGGCGGCCAACTTTGCAGAGGGCGACACGATTGAGAACACGGTCGAGGGTTTTGGCACCAACCCGGATTACTCCACAGATGGCCCCTGCGGTCCTGACTGCCTGGGCGATACGACTGTGACCAGCACCATTGCGGCGCCAACGGTCAACCCGACTACAGGCAAAAGTGGCCCCGGCACCACAATTGTGTCTCCGGGCGGCAACAGTGTTTTCACACTGAATCTGGATTTATCGCAGGCAAACGTCCCGGCAGAAAATGTGATCCTGACGGACACAATCCCCAAAGCGCTGAGTGATCCCAATCTACCTGCGCTAGACATCATCAACATTAACAGCGGCACCTGGGCGGCAGCCGTTGATGCGCGTGTGGAGTATTCCACAGATGACGGGGCCAACTGGATTCCCCTAGGCACTGTTGATGGCAGCGCCAATACCACCTGGGTGCGCGGGGCGGACTTCAACACGCCGCCATTCATCACCAACGTGCGCTGGGTGTTTGACCCAATCGGCACCCCGCCGTCTGTGCCTGCTGGCTTTAGTTTCAGTCAAAATCCGACAATTCGCTATGAGCCAAACCCCAATCTGCAACCGATTGACTTTGACACAGGGGGGGCTGGCTTCGTTGATTATGACAACTGTGTTTCGCTTGATTACGCCGTGGACGGGGGCGCAAACCAAACCACCCCGGACCAGTGTGCCAGCACGCGTTTGTCAGATGATCCGCAAAATTTTACTAATATCAACGTCAACAAAACCCGCGACCCCGGTCAGATTGACATTGAAGAGGATATTCAGTTCACGGCCATTCTCGAACTTACGCAGGAGTCGTCCGGCAACCTGGTTGATCCGGTCATTCAGGACATATTGCCAGAATCGCTGCAATTCACTAGCTTCGATGCTGTGCGCTACATCGGCGTTGATGTTGCCGATCAGGTGACACCAACCCAATCTGTTGTCAACAACGGCACCAACGACGTTGTCACGATTGACTTTACTGGCCTGAACCTGACCCCACCCGATGCCGGCGTCAAACGCATTGAGGTTGACTTCACGGCGACTGCGCTGTTCACCGCAGTTGCGGGTGACTACACCAATACGATTACCGTTGTTTCCGACGCGCCCAACCAAATTTGCCAGACGGGTGGCACAACGACCGATGCCACCGATATTGACGGCGATGGCAACACGAGCGAATCGGCTTGTGAAGGTTCAACGGGTTTCACCGTGCGTGAGGCGGCAGAGATGCGCTCTGCCAAGTGGATTCGCAGCCTGGAAGGTAACCTGAACTTTATTGACCCGGACAACCCCAACGTGGAGCCAAACAATGCGTGCCCGCTGTTCGCCAACAACGGTGAACTCTATACACGCTTCCCGTGTGTGGCACAGGGCTTACCGACGGAAACGTTCGAGTATGCGATAGTGATGAGCAACACTGGGCGCACCAACATCAGTGAATACATCATGTACGATGTGCTGCCCTACATTGGTGACACAGGTGTGGCCGAGGCCACAGTCGGTGAGGCTCGCGAAACCGAATTCGCTGTCGAACTCACTGGCCCGATCACGCTGGACACGGCGAATAGTGACCTCTCTGGCGGGGCAACGTTTGTGGTTGAATACACCTTTGATCGCGATTCGTGCCGAAACGAGGTTTCTGACGATCAAGACGAAGACGGCTGGCAGACGGGATGTACCCTGGCCACCGCCAACGACGGCTGGATTGATGCGGCGACCGTGGCTGGCAACTGGGTTGATGTTGAGGCGTTCCGCATCCGTCAGACGGGGGGCGTTTTGGCCCCAGCCAACAATATGGTGTGGCTGGCCGACATGCAGATTGTTCCCTACGATCCGGAAAACGATAACGTCATCGTAGATGATGACCCGGAGACGGGTGAGATTGCCTGGAACAGCTTCGCGCAGCGCTTCACGAACGAGGCGTCTGGCCGACGCCTGCTCACGGCAGAACCGCGCAAAGTGGGCATTGTGGTGATTCAAGAGTTCAGCATCGGCAACATCGTGTGGGAAGACAACGGCATTGGTGCTGGCGGCATTGCCAATGATGGGCGCATCAACGGCACCGAGGCGGGCCTGCCCAACATCACCATGCAGCTCTTCCGCGATGCCAACGGCAACAATAACTTTAATCCGGGGACGGATACGCTCATCAACACCGATGTAACCGATGCGAATGGTTACTATTTGTTTGAGTCAGACGATTTGGGTAACTCGCTTACAGAAGGTACCTACTTTGTGCGCATTGACCCCGATGAGTTTGGTGTTGGCGGCGATTTGGTCGATTATGTGGGCAGTACGCCGCAGTTCAACAACAATGCAGACAACAACGACAACGGACGCAATCCCGGTAATCCAGATAATTATTCGACAGAAGGTATTTTCAACCGACGCGTTGTCCTCAGCCGCAACGGGTCACCCACAGGTGAAGCTGACCTGAGTCTGAATCCCCTGGATGGCCCGGCGTTCCGAGGTACACGCAATCAGGAAGACGAAGACAGCGACCTCACCATCGACTTTGGTGTGTATAAGCCGCATTCTATTGGTAACCGCGTGTGGCTGGACGACGGCGCGGGCACCCCCGCAAACTACAACAACGGTCAGATTGACCCCGGTGAGGTTGGGATTAATGGGGTGACTGTCAACCTGTACCAGGACACCAACGGCGACGGCACGGTTGACCCCAACGGGACTGACGGCGGGCCAATTGCCACAACAACCACTGCCAATGGCGGTTACTATCTGTTCGATTTGCTAGGCCCTGACCAGTACGTTGTGCAAATTGATCCAGAGTCGTTCGAGTTTGGTGCGACGAATGCTGATGACGGCCCGCTGGCGCAGTTCCTCAGCAGCACGGGCAACACGGGCGATACCGAAACCGACGACGACGACAACGGCCAAGACCCCGCTACCGAAGGCGACCAGCGCACAGATGGTGTGTTCAGCGTGTTGATTGACCTGGAGCAGGACGGCGAAACGACGGCTGAAATCGACAAGGATCTAAGCCTTGATCTAGAAGACCGCGATGGCCGCCGCACCGACTTTGACAGCAGCGAACTCACGGTAGACTTTGGCTTCTACCGTCCGCTGGACTCAACCAGCCTGGGTAACCTGGTGTGGTTTGACGAGAACAACAACGGGCTGCTTGATGCAGGTGAATCCGGTATCGACGACGTCACATTGCAGCTTTATGAAGATGACAACGGCGACGGCGTGCCAGATGATAACGGCGCACCCGGCCTTGGCGACGACCTCATTGACACGCAGGTGACGGCAGGCGGCGGCTACTACCTGTTTGACGACCTGGAACCGGGGCGTTACGTGGTGATTATGCCATCCACCAACTGGACGGATGGCACACGCCCGCTGGAAAACCTCATTAGCAGCACGGGCGACACATCCACTGAAGACGTTGACGACAACGACAATGGCCTGGACGAAGCAGACTATGCTGCGCAACTGACCAACGGCATTTCTAGTGGCACGATTCAGCTTGTGCCCCAGGGTGAACCCGTTGACGATGATGAAACCGGGTCGGGCAGTGGTGTGGCGACGGATAACAACAGCGACCTTACCGTGGACTTCGGCCTGTACCAGCGCATGAGCCTGGGTAACCTGGTGTGGCTCGATAATGCCAACACCAACGGTGCGCTGCCCGGTGATGGTATCTATCAGCCGGGTGAGGGCGAAGCGGGCATTAACGATGTGCTGGTCGAATTGTTCCTAGATGACGGCGACGGTATTTTCGAACCAGGCATAGGCGCTGGCCAGGACGGTGACCCGATTGCAACGGATACAACTGAAAACGGTGGCTTCTACCTGTTTGATGACCTGGTACCGGGACAGTACTTTGTGCGCATCCCGGCCAGCAACTTTGACAATGACGGCGACCCGCTGTTCCAACATCAGAATAGCGACGGCGTAGACGGTGACAACGGCGACGACACAGCCGTCCTTGCTGATGACAACGACGACAACGGTGAAAACGACCCCGACCCCGCCTCCAATGGCATCGTCACCGAGCTAATCACGCTGACGTTGAATGGCGAGCCGACTTTCGAGGTGTTGAAAGAACCGGGCGTTGACGACGGCGACGTTGTCACAGAGAACAACAGCGACCTGACCAAGGACTTTGGCTTTTACGTGCCGCCGCTTAGCCTGGGTAACCGCGTCTGGTTCGATGCGGATGCGGACGGCATTTTGGAACCCGCCACCGAAAGCGGTATCAATGATGTACAGGTCTTCTTGTATGAGGATGTGGACGACGATGGTAACTTCGAGCCGAGTGGCGACGATGGCACACCAGTTCAAACCACGCTTACCCGCGACGACGGCTACTATCTGTTCGATAACCTGCCGCCGGGGAACTACTTCGTCCAGATAGACCCGACTGAGTTTGACACAGGCGGCGGTTTGGCCACATTCATTAGCACGACGACGGCCAACCCGCAGGATCAAACAACGAACTATGACGACAACGGCAACGACCCTGCCGCCTATGGCGACTACATCACCGACGGCGTGGTCAGTGACCGGATTTCGCTCACACTCAACAACCAACCAGAGGTCAGCGACGAACCAAGCAACGACCTGAATACAGGTGGCACGCTGGAAGGGCCAACCGGGCGCGGCAACAACGGTGAGGAAGATAACGACAGCAACCTGTCGATTGACTTTGGCTTCTACGACACCGTTGCGATTGGCAATCGCGTGTGGCTAGACGAAGGTGCGGGTGGCAACAATAACAATGGCCAAATTGACAGCGATGAGGTTGGCATCAACGGCGTGACGGTTAACCTGTATGCCGACACCGACGGCGACGGCACGGTGGAGCCAACAGGCGACGACAGCACGCCATTCCGCACGACGGTCACGGCCAGCAACGGCACCGATGATGGCTACTACATCTTTGACGGACTGCCCCCCGGTAACTATCTCGTGGGCATTCCGGCGGATAACTTCAACGGGGTTGGCGAGTTGGTGGGGCTATCTAGCAGCACTGGCCAGGACGCCAACGATAACGAAGAAGACGGCGACGATAACGGTATCGACCCAGCGGGGGGCGAAGCGGCTGATGGTGTGTTTGGCCCACAAATCGCATTACCAATCGGCGGGCAAACCCCAGCTAATGACCCGGCCAACAATGACGGCCTGGGCAGCGAAGGCGACGGGCGCTTCGGTGAGGCCGACGCGGACAGCGATCTGACCATCGACTTTGGCTTCACGCGGGAGCCGTTGAGCCTGGGTAACCGGGTGTGGTTCGATTCTGACCGTGACGGCGTTCTCAATGGTAGTGAAGCCGGAATTGATGATGTGACGGTATTCCTGTACCTGGACGTGGATGACGATGGCAACTTTGAACCGGGCGGCGACGACGGTGCGCCTTTGCAAACGGACGTAACCCACGATGGTGGCTACTACATCTTCGACAATCTGCTGCCTGGAAACTACTTTGTTCAGATTGACCCGACCGAGTTCGACACGGGCGGCCAGTTGGTGAGTAACCTCAGCACGACAACAGGCGTGACCAACGCACCCATTGACGACAGCAACGACAATGGTATCGACCCCGCTGCGCCCGGTGACTACACCAGCGACGGTGTTGTCAGTGAACGCGTCACCCTGACTGTTGATGGCGCGCCATCTGGTGAAGATGCAAACGCGGGTGGCAGCGGCGACGAAGGCCCAGACGGGCGCGGCCTGAACGGTGAGGAAGATAACGACAGCGACCTCACGATTGACTTCGGCTTCTATGTGCCACTGAGCATCGGTAACCGCGTGTGGAACGATAACGGTGGCACCGATGGCAGCGGCGGCATCAGCGATAACGGCATCCAGGATGGCGACGAGGCCGGAATTCCTGGAATCACCATCAATCTGTACTTCGACACCAACGGCGACGGCACCGTTGACCCCAATGGCGCGGACGGTGGCCCGATTGGCACCACCACCACCGATGCGAATGGCTACTACATTTTCGATGACCTAATCGAAGGCGAATACATCGTTGAGGTGGATGCAGAGAACTTCAATGACCCCACTGACCCGCTCTTCCAGGTGTTTAGCAGCAATCGCGGTGGCGCAGAAGCCGATGACGGCAACGACCAGAACGACAAGGGCATCGACGCGCCTAACCCATCCACTACGGGTGTGCGCTCACCGCAAGTGACGCTGTCTGAAAATACAGAGCCTGCACCGGGCAACGCGACCGACGATACCGACCTCGGTCCAGACGGTAACGGTGCAAACGGTGAACTTGACCAGAACAGTGACCTGACGGTGGACTTCGGTTTCGTGATGCCCCCCCTTTCGATTGGTAATCGCCTGTGGTTCGACACCAACAACAACGGCGAAATTGACAGCGGTGAAAGCTTCGTCGATGGGGCGCGGGTTGACCTGTTTGCAGACGCCAATGGCGACGGCATCCCGCAAGCAGGTGAATTCCTCAGCACAGTGGACACAGACGCGAATGGCTACTACCTGTTTGATGGCCTGACGGCTGGGTCTTACATCGTGGTTGTGAATGAACGCAACTTCCGCACGGGCGGCGTGCTGGTGGACTACTTCAGTACGACAGACACGACCACCCCAACAGACAACGACACCGACACCACACCGGGTACGATCACAGGCACCAACACCGACGACGGTATCGACTCCCTGACGCCAGAGGTTGGCGGCATCCGCAGTGCGATCATCGAACTGGTTGCAGAGCAGGAAATTGACACAGAGGTCGATAAAGGCCCCGGCGGTGACGGCACCAACGGTGAGGAAGTCACCAACTCTAACTTGACGGTGGACTTTGGCTTCTATAAGCCAATGTCGATTGGTAACCGGGTCTGGTTCGACACGGACGGCGACGGCCTCATCGGGCCGTCGGAAAATGGCGCACCGGGCGTGACGGTCAGCCTGTTTGTGGACGAAAACAACGACGGCGTGCCGGACGGCGCAGTCATCACTGAAACCACCGATTCGGGCGGTTACTACCTGTTCGATAACCTGCCCCCTGGCGACTACCGCGTGCGTATTGACGGCAGCAACTTCGACGCAGGCGGCGCGCTGCAAAGCACCACCAGCACCGTTACTGGGACGACCAACCCACCCGCTGCGGACAACAACGATAACGGTATCGACCAGCCAGACGAGGCGTCCTACATCGCCAATGGTGTGCTGAGTGAGGTCATTACGCTCAGCGTAGATGGGCAGCCCACAGGCGAGAGCGACCTGAGCAATAACACCGCGCTTGACGGCCCCAACTCTATCGGCCTGAATGGTGAAACCAACAACAACTCAGACATCAGCATTGACTTTGGCTTTACCACACCCGGTGAGATGAGCCTGGGCAATCGTGTTTGGGAAGACGCCGACCGTAACGGTCTGCTTGACGGTACGGAAACTGGCATTGGTGGCGTGGCGGTCAGCCTATACCGTGACGCCAACGGCGACGGCACGCCGGACGGTGCCGCCATCGACACCACAACAACCGACGGCAGCGGCTACTACCTGTTTGAGGGGCTGCTACCGGGACGCTACATCGTGGGTATCGACGCGGACAACACAAGCACGGGCAGCCCGCTCAATGGGTATACCAACACGGTCACCGGGACGCAAAATGACACACCACCGGAGGACATCTACACCGACCCTGCAGACGACGACAGCAACGACAACGGTAACGACACGCTCGATACCACGTTCGGCTTCCTGAGCAACACGATTGAACTGGTATTGAATGGCGAGCGCACTGACGAAGCCGACACAGGCACAGCGGGCGATGGCTCATCCACGCCGGCCAATAGTGACCTGACCGTAGACTTTGGTTTCTATCGACCCCTCTCTCTCGGCAACCGGGTGTGGTTCGATGTCGATGATGACGGTGAGATTGGCGATACCGAAACGGGCGTCGCCAATGTTTCCGTAACGCTATTCCTGGATGAAAATGGCAATAACACCGCCGACGCTGGCGAAGAGGTCGCCACAGAGTTGACTGATGCGAACGGCTACTACTTGTTCGATGACCTGGCACCTGGCAGCTACCTTGTACGCGTTGATCCCACGAACTTTGATCCGGGTGGCCCGCTCGAAGGCACGGCCAGTAGTACGCCCACCGACAACGATGAAACCATCGACAGCAATGACAACGGCATCAACCCGGTAGACATTGCAACAACGGGCGTGTTGAGCGACGTTATTACGATTGCGCTTGATGACGAACCCACAGGTGAGACTGACCTGAGCAACAACACCGCGCTCGACGGGCCACAGAGCCGAGGCACCAACGGCGAAGCGGATGCTGATAGTAACCTCACGGTAGACTTTGGCTTCTTCACATCCGATCTGTACAGCATCGGCAATCGCATCTGGCTCGATACCAGCGCGGACGGGTTGATTAACGGCAGCGAGAGCGGTATTGCGGGCGTGAGTGTGAGCCTGTATCGCGATGCAGACGGCGACGGCGAACCGGACGGCGCTGCGGTTGCTTCCGAGAACACCGACGCCAACGGGTACTACTTGTTCGACGGGCTGCCGCCAGGGCAGTATCTCATTGGTGTAGACCCCAGCAACTTTGCGGGCACCGGGCCGCTGTCTGGCTTTGCCAGCACGCTCACTGGCATTGACGATGACCCGACAGACGCTGTACCCCCCGCTCAGGTTGATAGCAACGACAACCGCAGCAATCCATCCCGTACAGAGCCGCTGGATAGCACCTTTGGCTTGCTCAGTGCGACGGTCACCCTTAGCCCCGGCAGCTCCCCCACAGGTGAGGCTGACCTGAGCGGCAACACAACTGATGACGGCCCCGACTCACGCGGTACCAACGGCGAAACCGACGGCAACAGTGACCTCACGGTGGACTTCGGCTTCTTCCCGGTATTGGCGCTGGGTAACCGGGTGTGGTTCGACGCTGACAACAGTGGCACCATCAACGATAACGAACCGGGCATCGGCGGGGTGCAGGTCAACCTGTACCGGGATGCCAACGAAGACGGCATTCCCGACGACTTTGACGGGAACGGCACCTTCGGTGATGCGGGCGACATTATCGACACGGACACGACCGACGGACGCGGCTACTATCTATTCAACAATGTGGCTCCGGGCAGCTATGTTGTCGGTATCGACAGCAGCAACTTCGATCCTGGCAACCCGCTCGATCAGTCTGCCAGCAGCACGGGCGATTCGGCCACGACGGACGACAGTGATGACAATGGTCGTGACGCTGCCGACGCCAACGGCAATATTCTATCGAATACAATTGTGCTGACGCTCAACGACGCGCCCACTGGCGAGACGGATACCAGCGGCAGCATTGACGACGGCCCGAACTTCCGAGGCATCAACGACGAAAGCGACGACAACAGCGACATCACAGTGGACTTCGGCTTTGTTTCCAACCCGATGAGCATCGGTAACCGGGTGTGGCTAGACAATGGCGCGGGTGGCGGTGACGCCGATAACGGCGAAATCGACGGGAACGAAGCGGGTATTGCCGATGTGGTTGTCGAACTGTTTGCCGACACAGATGGCGACGGCGAGCCAGATAACACGCTCAACGTGCTGGCGGCCGATACCACCGATGCCAATGGCTACTATCTGTTCGATGGCATCCCGCCGGGGCGCTATGTTGTACGGATTGCGCCGTCTAACTTCCGCAGTGGCGGGGAGCTGGTGGGCTTGTTCAGCAGCGAGGGCAATGGCCCAGTGGACGAATCCAGCCGTGACCAAGGCATCGACAACGATGACCCGCAAACAGACGGCATCCTCAGCCCGTCAATCTTGCTGGAACAGAACAACGAGCCGACTGATGATGAGGACGACCTCAGCGGCAACCCTGCTGACGGGCCGGACTCACGCGGGGACAACGGCGAAAGCGACGAAAATAGCAACCTTGCCGTAGACTTCGGCTTTACAGCAGTGTTCGACTGGGGTGACGCGCCCGATGAATATGGCACGACTTCCGGCAGCGACGGCGCGAACCACCGCATTACGCCGCTGCTGTTCCTGGGTGAACTTATTGACAACGAAATGAGCGGCCAGCCTAACAACGACGCCGATGGCGACGACAACAACGGCACCGCTGACGACGATGAGGACGGCGTTCGCATCGAAGACTTTGTGGCAGGCACGACAGTTGATGTGGACATCACGGTGTTTAACAACACGGGCGACGATGCCACGCTCATCGGTTGGTTCGACTGGAACGGCGATGGTGACTTCGATGACGATGAAGCCGTGTCGATTACCGTTGAATCGGACTCGGACGTGCAAGTTGTGCAGCTTACCGTTGATGTGCCGCTTGAGGCGGACATTGACACGGACGGCAGCACCTATGCTCGCTTCCGGCTGACGACGGATAACATCGACGAAAACAACCCGACGGGCAGCGCCAACGACGGTGAGGTTGAAGACTACCTCATCACGGTGAACCCGCCGGGGCTAGCCATCACCAAAACGGACGGCGCAGCGTCTATCGTGCGTGGGCAGCAAACCACCTACACCATCACGATTACAAACAGTGGCACAGACGCCGATAACGTCCGCTTTACCGACAACATCCCGGAAGGCGACCCTGACGGCTTCGAGTCAGATTCGATTGAGTGGGAGTGTACAGCGACTGACGGCGCAAGCTGTATCGCCGGGGAAGCCGCAGGCACTGATGATAGTGGTACTGGCGACATCGACACGTTTATCAGCGTGCCGCGTGACGGCCAGGTTGTGTTTGAAATCACCGCCACGCTGCGCGAGGGCTACACGGCGGGCACGGTTGTCAACACGGCTGAAATCGAGGGCGGGCCAAGCTCAACCGACGAAAACGGTGTCATCTTCGACCCGCCAGCCGGTGAGAAGGTGGGTGTTGTGGACGGTGATACCCGCATCCGCTGGACGCAGACCTGGTTTAACTCTGGTGGCGCGCCGCAAGCAGCGACCGTCCGGGACGAAATTGCTGATGACCAGACCTATGACGGCAACCTGGACTGCCCCGCGTTTGGATCAAGCACCACCACGCGCTGTGAATTCGTTAACGGCGAAGTCGTCTGGCAGGGGGTTATCTTCCCTGGTGATGCCAACCGCATCGAAATCAGCTTTGACGTGATTGTTGACGGCCCCGGCACCTATGAAAACACGGGTGTCCTCACGGTAGACAGCGGCGCATCGGCTGCCAGCACGTCAGATTCCGCAACGGGTACTGCCACCATTGATGCCGATGATGACGACGACGACAGTTCCAACAACAATGATAATAACGACGACGATGATGACGATGACGGCGGTGGCGGTGCAGGCGCGGGCACAACACCCTTCACCATTCTGCCGCCAACGTCCACGCAAGACCTGCTGGTGACCATTGTGGGCGACCCGCCCTTCGTGGGCACAGGTGGTGACGTTACGTGGACAATCACCGTGACCAATACAGGGACTGACCCGGCCACGTCTGTGGATATATCGTCGGCCATTCCACCACAACTGAACTTTACGTCGGCTATTCCGTCGCTGGGCACCATCAGCGTGGATGGCGACATCATTTCACTACAGGGGGCCACACTGCAACCGGGTGAAAGCCTGACTGTGATTGTGTTTACCACCGTTCGCACAGACTTAGGCACCATTGACCTGATTACCATGCAGGTCGCGCTCAATGGGCAGCTCGTTGCGCAGGGGCAGGTAACCGTGGTGTTGGCCTTACCAGAAACCGGGGAGTCTCCCCAGCCTGTGCCCCATAGCCGCGGCGTGGCGTGGTGGCTGTTGGCTGCGGGTGTCGGTGCAGCTGCGGGCTACCGGGTCTATCGGCGGCAG
>CAWUJQ010000015.1:0-30211 GCA_963922445.1 uncultured bacterium | reverse complement strand
GTGTTGGCACCGAAAACGCCAACGATGTCCGGGTTGGCTTCCAGCACAGCAGTCGTTTGCTGCTGAGCGGTGTTCACGTCGTTCTCGTTGTAGTCAACGGCAACAACTTCCAGGCCGCGCTCTTCAGCAGCAGCCACACAGCCCTGCTCACGCTGGTCTGTCGTGGAAATGCCGGGGCGCACGTTCTGAATGTAGATTTGAGCGCCTTCACCCAGGATGTCTGCCAGGGTGTTGCACGCGATGCGGCCACCCTCGAAGTTGTCCGAACCGATGTAGCTAAGCGGGAAGGTGACTTCGCCGTTTTCGTAGTCGCCATCACCGATGAAGGTGTCTACGGAAATCACGCCGATGCCAGCGTCGTTAACGTTCTGCAATACCGGGATCATCTGCTGGCTGTCGGTAGCAGCGGTGACGAGGTAGTCAATGTCGCCGCGTGCGACAAGCGCTTCGATGATCGGCGTTTGGACGGTGGGGTTGAACTCTTCTGGGTCTTGCTGGATGACTTCAACGCCCAGGTCAGCGGCGGCTTGCATCACACCAGCACTCATGGTGACGTAGAACGGGTCGGGATTCACACCCGGCACGAAGGCAATCGTCAGGCCATCGTCCTGAGCGGCAGCGGGCACCACGACGAGTAGTAGAAGTAGGGCCAAAATAATGAGTTTCTTCAACATTTTTTACTCCTGAGTTGGATGATATGAATCTGTAGTGAAGGTAATCTATGTGCTGCGGTGGGGTCGATAGGCGTCTCCTTATGCTTTACACACGAATGACTTCAACGCCTAAAGCGCCAATGGCGCTGGCGTATTCATCGCTAAGTCCAGTGTCGGTGATGAGGGCGTCGACTTCCGTAAGCGCGACGACATTTAAAGACAGCACGCGCCCAAACTTGCTGCTGTCGGCCAGCACGCACACCTGGCTAGCGCGCCGCACCATCACCTTTTTAACCTCTACCTCCAAAATGTTGGAGGTGGTGATGCCGCCCTCAATGGAAAAGCCGCCCGTGGCCAAAAACACCCAGTCCGCATTAAACAGCTCTAGCCCCTGGGAAGCATGTGGGCCAACGAGGGCGCGCGTCAAGTTGCGCAGCACGCCGCCAGGCATCACCAGTTCAACGTCCGGGTAGTGGCTGGCAGCGACGGCCACATTGAGGGCAGGCGTAATCACCCGCAGGTATTCTAGCTTGTGGGGCAGGTTGCGGATGAGTTCAACGGTCGTGCTGCCTGCGTCCACGAAAATGCTGTGTCCGGTTTGGATGAACTCCGTTGCGCGGGCACCGATGCGGCGCTTTTCCTCTGCACGGATGTGACCGCGCTCGGTAAGCAGTGATTCACCTTCGGAAGCGGGTTTGGTGGAAACAGCCCCCCCCCAAATGATCTCACATTCGCCCAGCCGTTCTAGCTCACGCAAATCGCTGCGGATGGTTACCACAGACACGTTAAGCAGCTCTTTGAGTTCGGCATTGCGAACCACACCCTCACGCCGGAGGATTTCCAAGATGATGCGCTGGCGTTCAACCGCGAGATGGGTCGTTTCGTTCGAGGACATAAGCATTTTATAAGCATATCTTGAGTGGACTATAGCGGCTTCCAAAAACTTTGTCAAACTTTGCTTTTTTTTCGTTTTGTTGGCATACTCCAATACATTACTTAATTTCTTCAGGAAGACTGACCAATGCGTAGCCTCATCGTCGTCAACGGCGGCGACGCCCCTGGCATTAACACTTTCATCGCCCGTTACAGCGTGCTGGCCGCTCAGCATGGGGACAGCGTGTACGGGGCGGATGCGGGTTTTGCGGGCGTTTTGAACGGCGACATCGCCCCGGTAGATCGTCGTGTTGCCCGCCGCCTAGATGGGATTGGTGGCACAGTGTTGGCTTCCACGCGTGAGGCGGCCCTCGCTGCTGACGACGCACAGGCCAAACTCACACACGTCATCAACGAATTTGAAATCGACAACATCGTGATGTTTGGCGGCAATGGATCGCTAACGCACATTCCGCCGCTGCTCAAAGCATGGAACGTTCCCCATATTGGCATTCCGACGACCATCGACAATGACGTGGTGGGCACAGAGGAAACGCTTGGGTTTGATTCTGCCTGCAATTATGCTTATCAAGCGATTGACGGCGTGATTGCCACGGCCCATGCGCTGCCGGGGCGCATCTTTATGGTGGAAACACTGGGCGGGGACACGGGCTACATCGCGTTGGCTGTGGCGTATGGGGCAGGCGCTCACGTCGCGCTGGTGCCGGAATACGACTTTGAGGATGCTTGGCTGGGGGAGCGCATCAAGGATGCAATTGCCCGTGAGCGACACGCGTTGGTTGTCCTGAGCGAAGGGGTAAAGCAGATTCCGCAGTTTGCTGAAATGATCCCTAGGCTGACGGGTGTGCGATTGCGTTACACGCGGTTGGGCCATGCGCAGCGGGGCGGCCACGTCACTCACCGTGACCGCGTATTGGCACAGGCAATGGCCCGCACGGCTTACTTCGCGCTCAAGGATGGCACACAGACGGGCATCACAACCGTTCGTGGTGGTCAGGTCGCGCTGGCCGATTACAACCTGGCTGATCTGGAATTGCCCCCCCCCAACCGCACGTTGTATGACATTATCAATGGGCTAACCTGATGGCTTATCTGGCGATTGACTTCGGTGGTACCCGGATGCGCGCGGCGTGGTTCACGCACAATATGACGCTGTTAGATCGTAATGAGATGCCGACCCGTGCCACCGATCCTGAAGATGTAATTGTGAATCGCATTATTGAGGTAGCGCGTTCGGTTGGCCCGTTGGATACGCTTCCGAACGCGATAGGCATTGCTGGCCCCGGCCCCCTGGATGCGAAAAACGGTGTTATCCTCCATGCCGCTACACTCCCCGGTTGGAATAACGTTCCGCTCGTCAAGCTTGTGCGTGAGGCGTTTGGCGGTGTGCCCACATTTTTGCAAAACGATGCCAATCTAGCAGCACTCGCGGAGGCGAGAATCGGCGCAGGGCGAGACCACGACCCAACGTTGTACCTGACCCTTAGCACCGGGATTGGCGGTGGAGTGGTCATTGGTGGGCAGTTGTTTACAGGGTCTCAAAGCCTCGCGCCCGAACCGGGGCATCAGGTGTTCCGGTTGGCCGATGGTTCCGTTAAAAAGCTAGAACAGCTTGCCTCTGGTACGGCGCTTGGACGAACGGCTGCGGAGCGGCTGGCTGCGGATGCGTCCATTCAAAGTGTGCTGCGTGATGTGGCCGAGGTTGACGGAGCAGCCGTGGGGCGGGCAGCGTTGGCTGATGACGCCTTCGCACTGGACGTGGTGAACGAGGCAGCAACGTGGCTGGGGCTGGGCATTGTCAATTTGCTGCATCTGTTTAACCCGGCGGCGGTTGTCCTTGGTGGCAGTGTGACCAACCTGGGTGAACTGCTGCTGCACCCGGTTCGCGAAACGGTGGCAGAACATGTGCTTAACCCCGGTTTTGCACCGGATGACTTGATTCGACTGGCGGCACTTGGCGATGATGTTTGCCTGCACGGTGCTGGTTACTACGCTCAAATGAACTTTATTTCACAGCAAAGGATGTACACTGATGTCAATTGAACCCCGTATGAACCGTTTGTTTGCTCCCGATGGCAAGTGCTTCGACGTAGCCATTGACCACGGCTTTTTTGGTGAGCGCCGTTTTATTGATGGGATCGAAAATATCCACAAGGCCGTCAAGACGGTGGTGGCTGCCGCGCCTGACGCGATTCAGCTTAGTGTAGGGCAGGCACCGATTTTGCAGGCACAACCGGGCAAAGATCGGCCTGCGCTGGTGCTGCGCACCGATATTGCGAACGTTTATGGGAAGGCACTGCCGCGCACACTGTATAGCCGCGTTATCCATGAGCCGTTAGAGCAGGCCATTCGCCTGGACGCAGCCTGTGTGGTAGCGAACCTGTTCATGTTGCCAGAGCAGCCGGAGATTTGGGAACACTGCGTGGAAAACATCATGACGCTTAAGCCGCAGTGTGAGCGCTACGGAATGCCGCTGATGGTGGAGCCGCTGGTGATGAAGGACAACGCGACGGCTGGCGGTTACATGGTGGACGGCAACATTGACAAAATTCTACCGTTGGTGCGGCAGGCGATTGAACTGGGTGCGGATGTCATCAAGGCTGACCCGTCGGACGATGTAGACGAGTATCATCGGGTGATTGAGGTAGCGGGGGGCAAGCCGGTGCTTGTACGCGGCGGTGGCCGTGTGCCAGACCGTGAAATCGTGGAGCGCACTCACGGGCTGATGCAGCAGGGTGCGATGGGAATCGTTTATGGGCGTAATGTGGTTCAGCACGAAAACCCTGCCGGAATGACCAAAGCCCTGATGGCCGTTGTGCATGATGACGCAACGGTGGATGAAGCAATGGAGTATTTGCAATGATAACGGCCTACCTGGATCATGTTGCGACACCGAAAGGCCAATGTGGTTTTTGTGGTAAAGACTACACTAAAGGTGGCATGTCTCGACATTTGTCCGCTTGTAAAGCACGGGCGCAGGCCATTGAAGAGGCCAACAAGGCCACCAAATCAGCTAGACCGAAACGTAAGCCGGAGACGATTTTTCACTTGCGTGTGGAAGACGCCTACAGCCCACTTTATTGGCTTCATTTGGAGGTGCCCGGCACGGCGACATTTGCCGATTTAGACAGTTATGTGCGCCGTTTGTGGTTGGAATGCTGTGGCCACCTGAGCGAATTTGTTCTGGATGGCGTACACTACTCGTCCTATCCAGATGATGGCCTGGGCCTGATGGGCGGTATGATGGGGTTTGTTGAAGTGGATATGAACCACAAGCTGTCTAAGGCACTGGCTGTGGGCAACACCTTCGGGTACACCTATGACTTTGGCACATCGTCTGAGCTGCAATTCAAAGTCATTAGCCAGCGCAAAGGCATTCCGCTTAGCCCCAAGCAAACCCCGATTTACCAGATGGTGCGCAACCATCCGCCGAAGGTAATGTGCCTCAACTGCGCGAAGCGCGAAGCAACGTCTGTGTGCGTGTACTGTGTTTGGAACCCGGCGGAAAAAGGCTGGCTCTGTTCGGAGTGTGAATTAGAGCACGCTTGCGTGAAGGAAGAAGGGCCGGAGTTTGCCTTGCTGCCTGTGGTGAATTCGCCACGGGTGGGCATGTGTGGTTATGTAGGCGATGCGGGGTTAACAGTCTAATGACGACAAAGAAACAAATCCGGTTTGGCATCATCGGCCTGGGGCTGATGGGGCGGGAGTTCGCCAGTGCTGCTGCCCGCTGGATGCACCTGCTTGACCTGGACTTTCAGCCAGTGATAACGGGTATTTGCGACACGAACACGACCTTGTTTGACTGGTACCAGAGCAACTTCGATTCGATTCAAGTGGCGACGACCGAATATGCCGACCTGCTCAGCCGCGATGACGTGGACGCGATTTACTGTGCCGTGCCGCATAACCTGCACGCCAAACTCTATACAGACATCATCAAGGCGGGCAAGGCGCTGCTTGGTGAAAAGCCGTTTGGCATTGACCAGGCCGCCAATGACGAGATTCTGGCGGCCATCCGCGCTAAGCCGGATGTGTTCGTCGCGTGTTCGTCGGAGTTTCCGTTTTATCCGGGGGCGCGGCGGGTTATACAGGCCATCGAAGACAACGACTTTGGCAAGATCATTGACGTAGAAGCGGGCTTTTTGCACAGCAGTGACATCAACCCGGACAAGAAGATCAACTGGAAGCGCATGATTGCCGTCAATGGCGAGTACGGGTGTATGGGTGACCTGGGCATGCATGTCTTCCACATTCCGCTGCGCTACGGTTGGCAGCCGCAAAATGTGCGCGCACTGCTTACCAATATCATGACGGAGCGCTACAACAGCGAGGGTGAGAAGGTGCCCTGTGAAACATGGGATAACGCAACGCTGGCCTGCGAGGTCGAGTCAAGCGATTATGGCAGCTTCCCGATGACGTTGAAGACGTACCGCATTGCGCCAGGAGAAACAAATACCTGGTACATTCGCATCAACGGGACGGAGCGCAGTGTGGCGTACAGCACGCGCTATCCCAAGTCATTCTGGCAGATGCGTTATTCGGCGGGTGGCAGCCAGCAGTGGGCCGAAGAGAGCCTGGGCTACGAAACAGCCTACAAGACGATCACAGGCGGCATCTTTGAGTTTGGCCTGTCGGATAGCCTGTTGCAGATGTGGGCCGCCTTCTGTGATGAATACAGCCACGGGCGCGACGGTATGAAGCAGTCGTTCCACTGTGTGACGCCGGAAGAAACGGCGCAGCATCACCGTGTGCTGACTGCCGCGCTGGAAAGCCAAAAACAGGCGTCCGTGGTTGCGCTGGGGTAAACAGTGATTAAGCATTTGGCGGCGGACGGTGGGGGTTTGATGTGACAAACCCCTACGAAGTATATTTGTAAAAGTATTGCTTATTTGCAATGATTTGACGAGTATAAAATTATGGTTGATGTAATTGTGTCTGGGCATATGTGCCTGGATTTGTTGCCGGGGATGAGTACCGTGCCTGTTGAGGGCATGTCATCACCGGGGAAGTTGTTTGAAATCGAAGCGTTGGATATGTCTACGGGGGGGGCGGTTTCCAATACCGGGATGGCGCTGCATCGCCTGGGCGTGGACGTGGGCCTGATGGCGAATGTCGGCAACGACATGATCGGGCGGATTTTGATTGCGCTGTTCAAAGACCGTGACCCGCATCTTGCGGAAATGGTCAACGTGCGCGAGGGCGAAGCCACCTCTTACTCCATTTTGATGTCTCCACAGAACAAAGACCGCATTATCTTCCACTGCACGGGGGCTAACGATGTCTTCGGGCCGGATTCGGTCGATTTTGAGCAGGTGAGGCAGGCGAAAATTTTTCATCTGGGCTACCCGCCGCTGCTGCCGGGACTGCTTGTCGATGATGGTGCCCCGCTCATTGAGATATTTAAACGAGCGAAGGCTACGGGCGTCGTCACGTCGTTGGACTCCGCAATGCCGGGGCCAAACAACTTAGCGGGGCGGGTGGACTGGCACAAGATACTGGGCGGGGTGCTGCCCTATGTAGACATCTTTGTGCCGAGTGTGGAAGAAATCACGTTTATGCTGCACCGTGACGAATACGACGCGGTAGACGGCGATGTGCTGCCAACACTGACCCGCGACCTGCTTGTGAGCCGCGCCGAAGAATTGGTAGCGATGGGGACGGCGATTACTGGATTTAAGCTGTCTAGCTATGGGGCTTACCTGCACGCCACAAACGAGGCTGACCGCTTAGCGAAGCTGGATCGCATTCCGCTGAACGTGAACGCATGGGCGGGGGCGTCGGTCTATCACCCGGCGCTGCAAATCGAGGTGGTGGGCACAACAGGGGCCGGGGATGCGGCGTATTCTGCAATCCTGGCAGGGCTGCTGCGCGGCGTTCCACCAAAGCGGCTGGTGCAGATCGCAAATGCACTGGGCGCGCTCAATGTAAGCCAAGCCGATGCAACCTCCGGCTTGCTAACGTGGGACGAAACGCTGGCTAAACTCGATGCAGGCTGGCCGACAGGTGAGAATGTCGTCCCTGGCTTTTGATTGAACAGAAAGGGTAAGGCGCAAATGAAAAAAATAGGTATGTTGAACTATCCGCTGGCGAGTGTGATTGCCAGCCTGGGCCACACAGACACCGTCGTGATTGCAGACGCAGGCTTACCAATCCCTGCGACGACCGAGCGCATTGACCTGGCGATAAAAGAGGGACTACCGCCGTTCCTTGAGGTGTTGAAGGCCACGCTTGATGAAATGCAGGTCGAAAGCGCGGTCATCGCCTCGGAAATGCAGCAGGTTAGTCCGGCGTTGCACAAAGCGCTGCTAGAACTGCTAGGCGACATCCCCGTGAATGAGGTGGCTCACGAGGAATTCAAGGCGCAAACCGCGTCCGCAAAGGCGGTTGTGCGGACGGGCGAGTTTACGCCTTATGCCAATGTGATTTTGGTGGCGGGTGTGGTGTTTTAGCCGCTAATGGGCTGGAACTGCGCGTTATCAATCACGGTTGGTGCGCCATCTGCGTTAACGACACGTTTCGGGAAGCCGTTCTGCTGGGTGATGGTTTCATAGTCGTAGCCAACGAGCGACGTCCATATGCTGAGGAAGACGAGTTCTTCACTGCCAGAATTCACGGTGCGGTGTGCCCAACTTGCCGGGGTGTAATACAGGCCGCCGGGTGTCATCTCGACCACCTGCGATTGATTGTCTCGTGATTGCAGCACAAGGTGGCCGCTGCCGCTGATGACCATGTAAATCTCGTCGCCGTCGGCTTCCAGCGCGTGGAAGTGCCCCTTCGTCATGTAGTACTCGTCCCCGATGGTGCCCGGTGCGATTTTCGTCAGGCCGAACCACAACTGCTGTAGTCCAGGTAAATCCTTAATCGCGTAAAAGTCGTAGATGATCGGATCATCGGTGGCGAGGGTCGCTTCTACTGCCGCTTGATCGCCATAGCTGGCGGCCATATCGCTCAGGCGGCGCGGCGACCCACCCCCGAACTCGAAGGCGGTGAAATCATCATAGGTCAGGGGGAGTGCAAACGGCAGCAGCGACATGGGCGGGTTCCTTCTCTCGAATTCTCAAACGAAATAGCAGATGATTAGTCGGCAACGCCGAAGGCTTCTTGTAAGGCGCGCTTCATCACGTCCACGGGGGCTTTTTGTCCTGTCCAAATTTCAAAGCCAATCATGCCCTGATACACCAGCATCGACAGGCCATCCAGTGTGGGCATACTGCGGGCTTCGGCAGCACGCAGGAAGGGTGTGCTAGGTGGGTTCGGAATCACGTCACAGACGAGCATTGTGTTGGGCGCGGCGGAAATGTCTACGTCGGGCATGGTGTCTACATCTGGGTAAAGGCCAATAGATGTAGCGTTGACCAAAATGTCAGTATCGGCGGGGACTGCGTAGGTGCCATCCCAGGGGACGAACGTAACATTGGCACCGGTCTTTTCACGCAGGCGATTGGTGACTTCTTCGCCGCGCGCGACCGTGCGGTTAACAACCGTCAGTTCGCTGATGCCCGCAAAAGCGAGTTCCGTGCCGATGGCGCGGGCGGCACCGCCTGCACCCAGCATCACCACACGCTTGTCCTTTGGGTCTAGGCCAGCGTCGTGGCGGACGCCGTACAAAAAGCCTTTGCCGTCGGTATTTTCGCCAATGAGCTTGTCGCCATCACGCTTGACGGTGTTCACTGCGCCGATGATTTGGGCGTCTTCTGCGATTTCGTCAAGGTGCTGCATCACTGCCACTTTGTGCGGAATAGTCAGGTTGAACCCGGCGATGTTGAACGCACGCACCCCACGCACTGCGTCGGCAAGGTCGTTGGGACTTACTTCGACGTTGAGGTAACGCCAGTTGAGGCCGAGTTCCTGGAAGGCGGCGTCTTGCATGACGATGGTTGGGTTTTCTGCAATGGGCTGTCCCAGAACGACAACCAGTTCGGATTTGTAGTTTGCGGCCATAAGTTTATCAGTTGGGTGTGTAATCAGGGGTGGGTGCGCCACCTTCATGACAAGGCGGCGCGGGTGTTAATGAAATGGGGTGGCAGCGGACCATGCAATCCACTGCCACACGACATGCTATTCGACTTCGCCGATGCGCTCAGCGCTGTCTACGTTGTCAGCGGTCAGCAGAACCGGGTTCAGCAGAATGGTGTCTTCGGCCATCACTTCGCAGCCACGAGCCGTCAGCACACCGAGGCGCAGGGCAGTACGCACCTGCCCGCCAGGGAACTGCTCAACCGTACCCGTCAGGCCACCGTCTTGCACGCTGCCGAGGGCTTCGGGCAGGGCGTCAAAGCCGAGGATGTCGATGTCCAGGCCGAGGGCGGTCACAGCTTCCAGGGCACCGAGTGCCATATCGTCATTTGCAGCGATGATGACATCGGGCGGGGTTTCCAGGCCAGCGAGACCGGCTTCAGTTACGCTCAGGCCTTCGTCACGGCGGAAGTTCGCGGTCTGCTCAAACACGATGGGGTAGGCGTCGCCCGCTTCTTCCAATACCTGGAAGGTACCGGCCTTACGGTCGATAGCTGGGCCAGAACCGGGTTGCCCTTCGAGATAGAAGACCGATGCGCCGTCGGGGAAGTTTTCAAGTACCCATTCAGCCTGGGCCATACCACCGATGACGTTGTCTGCACCGACGTGGGCCAGGATGCCGTCAACACCTTCAACGCGGCGGTCAACCGTAACCACAGTCATGTCTGCGTCAACGGCTTGCTGTACGGCTGGGGCCATTGCTGCGACGTCCAGCGGGCTGATGACCATCACCTGAGCGCCCTGAACGATGGCTGCTTCAACGTCTGCCGTCTGCTTCGGAACGCTGCTCTGGCCGTCGCTTTCGATCAGGGTGATGCCGCCGATAACTTCGGCTTCATCGCGGGCTTCGGCTTGCATGTGGACGAAGAACGGGAAGGCAAGGTCGGGCATGGAGCTGGCCACGGTCAGGTCGTCCATCGCTTCGCAGGCGGCCATCTCATCGGCGAACATCGCCCCGCCAGAGGCTTCGCCCATGTCGTCTTCCATCATGGGTTCGTCGGTGGCGTCCATGTCGCCCATGTCTTCCATACCTTCAACCTCACCGATGCGCTCGGCTTCCATGATGTTGTCGGCAGTGACGACCTGCGGCTCTAGCAGGATGTTGTTGTTTTCGGGATCGGTGTCGTTGTTGACCTTGTCCACGACGAGGTTAAGAGCGGTACGGCCCTGCTCACCGGGGAACTGCTCAACCGTACCCGCCAGGCCACCATTGACGATGCTTTCCAGCGCTTCAGGCAGCGCGTCAAAGCCGAGGATGTCAATATCCAGGCCAAGGGCGGTCACGGCTTCCAGGGCACCGAGTGCCATGTCGTCGTTCGCGGCGATGATGACATCGGGCGGGGTTTCCAGGCCAGCGAGACCCGCTTCAGTGACGCTGAGGCCTTCTTCACGACGGAAGTTTGCGGTCTGCTCGAAGACGATTTCGTAGCTGTCGCCAGCAGCTTCGATGACTTCAAATGCACCTGTCTTGCGGTCAATCGCCGGGCCAGAACCGGGCTGCCCTTCCAGGTAGAAGATGCTTGCGCCGTCGGGGTAGTTCTCGATGACCCATTCGGCTTGCTTTTGGCCGCCGATGACGTTATCGGCACCGACGTGGGCCAGCACACCGTCAACGCCTTCGACGCGGCGGTCAACCGTCACGACGACCAGGCCAGCGTCTACGGCCTGCTGCACTGCCGGGGCCATGGCAGCTACGTCTAGCGGACTGATAACAATGCCCGCCGCACCTTGAACGATAGCGGCTTCAACGTCAGCAGTTTGCTTGGGCACGCTGCTCTGGCCATCGGCTTCCAGCAGTTCGATGCCGCCGAGGGTTGCAGCTTCATCACGAATCTGATCTTGCATGTGAACGAAGAAGGGGAAGGCTAGGTCTGGCATGGAGCTGAGGATGATCGTGTCGTCCTGGGCAGAGGCCGGGACAACGACCAGCAACAGCATGAGTGTGAGGATCAAAAACTTCTTCACGAAAGTCTCTCCTAGATGGATTAAGGATAGTAAGTTGAAACAAATGGATTGAAAAGCAGTGAACCACACCCTGTGGCCACTGCTACACCACTATAGCTTAGGAAAAGGCGCTGTGCCACAGGGTGCTAGACGCTGCGGCGCGATTTAATGAATTGATCGAAGGCGACAGCCAACACGATAATCAGCCCGATAATAATCTGCTGGATGTAAGACGAGACGTTCATCAGCACGAGGCCGTTTTGCAGCACGCCCACCAGCACCGCGCCAATGACCGTGCCTAAAACACCCCCCTCACCGCCAAACAAGCTCGTCCCGCCGATGACAACCGCCGCAATCACGGTAAGCTCGTAACTCAAGCCCGCGACCGCCTCCGCCGAGTTCAAGCGGGCCGCCAGCACAAACCCGCCCAGTCCGGCAAAGAAGCCGACGATAACGTACACGCTCAACACAATGAGGCCGACATTCAATCCAGCGAGGCGCGCAGCTTCTGGATTGCCACCCACGGCATACACATGGCGACCATATTGCGTAAAGCGTAGGATCACGAAGGCGATGAGCGCAAAGGCAATGAACAGGATGACGGGTACGGGGACATCTTCGAAGATTTTGCCCTGCCCCCAAAAGTTGAAGCTCGGGTCAAAGCCGCTAATCGGCCCGCCGTTGGAAAAGTACAACGCGGCACCACGAAATGCAGACAGGCCGCCCAATGTCACCACGAAAGGGGGCACCCCTAATCGTGTGATAGCCGTTCCCTGGAGCAAGCCACCCAGCACGCCAATCGAGACGGCGATCACTGCGGCAGCGATGACAGACCCCTGTAGGAATGAAACGTTTATCCCGGTGAGGGCAGTAAAGAACTCACCGCCTTTGTATATGTCTGCACAGACGAGGCCAGACAGCGCCAGCAGCGACCCCACCGACAGGTCAATGCCCGCCGTTAAGATCACAAACGTCATGCCGATGGCAATCAAGCCGATGATGGACACCTGCCGCATCACGTTCCACAGGTTGAGCGGCATCAAAAAGCGGGGCTGCAAAATGCCAAACAGCCCGACGAGGAAGATCAAAAAGATGAGCGGTGCGAACCGAGCAATAAAGTCGATCCAGTCGATTTTTTGCTGCGGGGCTGCACCAACCCCAGGTTTGCTCGTTACTTCTGCCATACGAATTTGCCTATCTTCAAAAACAAGTGTTTACCAGGGATTTACTGCGGGACTTCTGCTTTGAGCGCCATACGCTGCATCAGCGCTTCTTCTGTGACATCATCGCGGGTGAACTCGCCCGTGATGCGGCCTTCGCGAATGGTAATAATGCGGTCGCTCATGCTCAAAATCTCGGACAGTTCGGATGAGATCATGATGATGGCGATGCCCTCACCCGCCAGTTCGTCCAGCAGTTGATGGACTTCAGATTTGGCGGCAACGTCAATGCCACGGGTTGGCTCGTCCACAATGAGGACTTTGGGCTGCATGGCCAGCCAACGGGCAATGACCACTTTTTGTTGATTGCCGCCGCTCAAGTTGTTGACGCGCTGCTCCTGGCTGCTCATGCGGATGCCAAGCGCCTGACGGTATTCCTCAACGAGCGACTGTTCCTGCTGCTGCTGCACAAACCCGCCGGGGTAGATGTAGTCCTTAAGGGCGGTGATGCTCAGGTTTTCGCGAACGGCCAGCGCCAAAAATAACGCTTGCTGTTTGCGGTCTTCAGGGACGAGGCCAAGCCCATAGCGAATGGCTTCGCGCGGGGAGCGAATGGTGACGGGCTGGCCGTTGATCTCGATTTGGCCGCTGTCGAATGGGTCTGCCCCGAAGATGGCGCGGGCCAGTTCAGTTCGGCCCGCGCCCACCAAGCCAGCAATGCCCAAAATTTCGCCCCGGTGCACATCCAGGCTGATGTCATACAGTTGAATCGCGTTGGGGTCGCGTGGGTCACCTTTGCTGCTCAGGTTTTTCACGCTCAGCGCGACCTCACCGTGACTTTGAGCCACATTGCGGCTGAACAATTCGCTGGCGCTGCGGCCCACCATCATGCGGATGATGTCATCAAGCGTGATGGTGTTGATGTCCGTCGTGTTGACGAGGTGGCCGTCGCGCAGCACAGTGACGCGGTCGCACACGTCCATTGCTTCTTCTAAGTGATGTGTGGTAAAGATAACGCTGATGCCCTGTGCTTTGAGGTCGCGCACGATGCTGAGTAGCTGCTGCACCTCGTGTTCGCTGAGGGCGGAGGTTGGCTCGTCCATGATGATGATTTGCGATTCCATAGACAGGGCGCGGGCGATCTCGACCATTTGCTGGTCGGCCACGCTCAAGCTGCTCACGCGTTTCATCGGGTCAAGCTGAATGCTCAGCCGCTCCATGAGTTCACGGGTGCGCTGGCGCAGTGCCCGCCAACTGACGAAACCCGCCGTGCTTGGCTCGCGGCCCATAAAGATGTTTTCCGCAATGGTCAGGCTGGGGACGAGCGTGAATTCCTGGTAGATGGTGACGATGCCGAGCTGCTGGGCCTGGATGGGGCTGTTGATTTCGATGGGCTGGCCGTTGAAAATGATGGTGCCACTGCTGGGGCGGTAGGCACCGGACAGGATTTTCATCAACGTGGACTTGCCCGCACCGTTTTCCCCAAGCAGGCCGTGAACTTCGCCGCGCCGCAGCGTAAAAGACACATCATCAAGGGCCTTAACGCCGGGGAACGATTTGTTAATCGACTGAACGTCGAGGATAATGTCGCTAGCGGCCATTATCGCAACCGGAAGGCTGGACGCAGGTGAGGCACCCCGCCACGCGTAAAACGGAATAAGATCATCTTGGCTTCCTGAAGGTCGCTATCATAAACGGACTAATAGTTGAAGAATATGTTAAGCGCCATTATAGACGAGGTGTTCGGCAAAAGCCAAGCGCTTTAACCGGGGCGGGTGATTGCGTTCATTTGCAAAACGGCGTTAGACGAGTATGGTTTAGAAGCATCATCTGTAATTAGAATCGAGATGTTATCGAGGGCATTATGACAGCAGAACGTGTGATCCTGGTGGTTGATGACAATGAAATGAACCGCGACATGATTGGGCGACGGCTCCAGCGCCAAGGATTCACGGTTGAAACGGCGAACGACGGGCAGGCCGCGCTGAATATGCTGCGAACAAAGCCTTACGCCCTCGTTTTATTGGATGTGATGATGCCCAACCTAAGTGGTTACGATGTGCTAAGGATCGTCAAGGAAGACGTGGACTTGCGGCATTTGCCCGTTATTATGATTTCTGCATTAGATGACCTGGATAGCGTTGTCAGGTGCATTGAATTGGGGGCAGACGACTACTTATTCAAACCCTTTAACCCGGTGCTGCTGCGGGCACGGGTGATGGCATCGCTAAGGCGGACTGAAGGCGCAGCAATGGGGCTGGATGTTGCGTCAATGCAAGCAGCCGCGGACGATTTACGTGAGGCGGTGAGCGCGTTAGAGGGGCATGTTGACGACCCGGCTGCGCTTCATGCTGTTAACGCGGGGTTGGATCGGCTGCAAGCGTTACTCGCATCGAAATAGTAATACTCCGTCAGGTTATGATACGATATTGAAGCGTACTCTGCTGAAAGTGTGGCAAAAATATGGAACGGGCATCTTCAATGGGATCAATAGATATTTTATGGTTATTGGTTAGTGCGCTGCTTGTGTTTTTGATGCAGGCGGGCTTCCTGTGCCTGGAAACGGGCCTGACGCGCAGCAAGAACAACATCAACGTCGCCATGAAAAATATCACAGACTTTGCGCTGACCACCTTAATCTTTTGGGCGTTTGGCTATGCGTTCATGTTTGGTGGGCAGTCCCTGGGGGGCTGGCTGGGGATTGCGAACTTCTTCCCGGCGTTCGCGCCCACGCAGGAGGGGGTGAGCCTGCTGGCGTTTTTGATCTTCCAGGTGATGTTTTGCGGGACGGCGGTCACGATTCTTTCTGGCGCGATTGCTGAGCGGCTGCGCTTTGAAAGCTACATCATCATTACCTTTTTGATTTCCGGGCTTGTGTATCCGATTTTTGGGCACTGGGCGTGGGGCGGCATTCAAAGCGACTTTTTACCGGCAGGGTTAGGCTGGCTGCATTCGCTGGGCTTCGTAGACTATGCGGGTTCGACGGTGGTGCATAGTGTAGGCGGTTGGGCGTCACTGGCGATATTGTTGGTGGTGGGCGCACGTAGTGGCCGCTTCGATGGCGACGAGTCGCGGCCTGTGCAGGGCGCTAACCTGACGATTGCCGTGCTGGGCGTGATGTTATTGTGGATTGGCTGGTTTGGCTTTAATGGCGGCAGTCAGTTTGGCATTTCGACGGATGCAGATGTGCAGGCTGTGGTGCGCGTTATCATGAACACGGTGATTGCCGGGTCTGCGGGGTTGGCGGCGGCCTTACTGTTTGGCTGGGTGCTGCGCGGGCGGGCCACCATCGACAATGTAATGAACGGCACACTGGCTGGGTTGGTGGCGATCACGGCCAATTGCTTTGCCGTCAATACCGGGGCGGCAGTCGTCATTGGGGCGGTGGGTGGCCTGGTGATGGTCAGTATAACACTGCTGCTGGAGCGGCTTAAAATTGACGACGCTGTTGGCGCAATACCGGTGCATTTGGGCGCGGGCATTTGGGGCACGCTGGCCGTAGCGCTTTTCGGAGTGCCCGACCTGATGTACAGCAGCCCAGAAGCGTTGGCGTCCTTCAACCGGGTTGGGCTGTTTGGGGTGCAACTGCTGGGTGTGGTTGTGTGTGGCGTTTGGGTGTTTGGTGTGACGTACCTGGCCATGCGCTTTATCGACACGATTACGCCGCTGCGCGTTTCTGCGGAAGATGAGCATGTGGGCCTGAACATCAGTGAACATGGGGCCAGCACCGATTTGGTTGACCTGTTGACGACGATGGAAGCGCAATCGCGGACGGGGGACTTAAGTGTGCGGGTGCCAGTGGAACCGTTCACGGAGGTTGGGGTCATTGCTACGCGTTACAACGAGGTGATGGCGGCGTTGCAAACTGCCGTTGTGCGAACCGATACCATCGTCCGCATGGCAATGGACGGTATTGTTACCTTTTCCAAGGATGACTGGCTTATTGACAGTGTGAATGCGGCGGCGCGCACGATGTTGAGTTACCCATCCGATGCGTTACATGGCCAGCCGGTGACGATGTTGCTGGCGGGTGCCAATCCTTATGTTGCGCCGCGCCCTGAAGCCATTCGCGACACACTGCAATCGCTGGCAGCAACGGATGCCTACCGTGAGGTCAATGGCCGCCGTGCCGATGGGTCAATCTTCCCAATGGAGGTGACTGTGGCGGAAGTTGACGACGCAGACGGCGGCTTTTATACCGTTACCTTTCGCGACATCACTGAGCGCAGGCGCTATCAGGAAGAACTGCAACGGCAAAACGCTTACCTGTCGAGCCTGCACGAAACCGCACTCGACCTAATGAACCGCCTGGAACGCGATTACCTGCTGGAGGGGATCATTTCACGGGCGGCGGGGATGCTGAATACGGAGGATGGCTTCGTCTTCCTCAAAGACCTGACCGCGCAGCACCTCGAACTGCGGGTTGGGGTGGGCATGTTTGCGGGTTTGGCCACGCAGCGGGCCGCACTGAAGGGTAGTATGCAGGCCGTGTACGAGATGGCCCCGCTATCCGTAACGCCCTACAACAGTTGGGAAAACCGCCTGAGCTTGTTTGAAAGCCTACAAATCGGCTCGATTATGATGGTGCCGCTGCGGTCGGGCCCGGATCAGATTGGCCTGTTGGGTGTGGCGCATCGTCACCCAGAAGAGGCCTTCGGCCCCGATGAACTTGCCCTGCTAGAGCGCTTCGCTGAGCTGACGGCCATTGCCCTGGACAATGCAACACTCTATACGGCGGCTCAGCAGGAAATTGAGGAGCGGCGGCGTACCCAGGCCGAACTCGAAGAGGCGAGGGTGGTTGCAGAGGGTGCGAACAAGGCGAAAAGTTCGTTTTTGGCCAATATGAGCCACGAATTGCGCACGCCGCTGAATGCGATTATCGGTTACAGCGAGATGCTGCAAGAAGACGCTGAGGCGTTTGGATATGATGACTTTGTGCCTGACCTGGCGAAGATCCGCACGGCGGGCACGCACCTGCTGGAATTAATTAACAACGTGCTCGATATATCCAAGATCGAGGCGGGCAAGATGGAATTTTACATTGAACCGATTGACGTTGCAGACATGATTCAATCGGCGGCGACCACGGTGCAGCAGCTCATTCACAAGAACCACAATACATTTGAGGTTGATGTCGTGCCGGAAACGGGTGTCATCCATGCAGACCTGACCAAACTACGCCAAATACTGTTTAACTTGCTGAGCAACGCCGCCAAGTTCACAGAAAATGGCACGGTGACCCTGCATGCCCGCCGCGAAATAGTAGGGCGCGCCGAGTGGATTGTTTTCCAGGTGGTGGACACAGGCATTGGCATGACCGAGGAGCAACTGGCGGAGGTTTTCAACGAGTTTTCGCAGGCAGATGCGTCTACAACGCGGCGCTATGGCGGCACCGGGTTGGGGCTGACGATTTGCTACCGGTTTTGCCAGTTGATGGGCGGTGACCTGACAGTAGAAAGTGAGGCCGGGGTGGGGTCAACCTTTACAGCGGTACTCCCGGCCCAGGTGCAGGTGCAGGCAACGTCGACGGCGACCATTACGGATAACGACAGCATGACGGGGGCTTTTGTGCCTGCCAGGGGCGAGGTCGGCACGATGCTGGTGATTGACGATGACCCGGTCGTGCGGGAGATTATCATCCGGCACATGACACAGGAAGGCTTTAAGGTAATCGCGGCTGACCGGGGCGATGACGGCGTCAAGCTGGCAGAGGAAGCACAACCCGATGTGATTACGCTGGACGTGCTGATGCCTGAAGTGGACGGCTGGCAGGTGATGGAGCGCTTACGGGCAAACCCGGCAACGGCGGGCATCCCTATCATTATGATTTCAATGGCAGACAACAAGGCGATGGGGATTGCGCTGGGGGCGGATGCTTACCTGGAAAAACCCGTGAACCGCTCCCAACTGCTGGAGATGGTGCTGGCATACCGGGCCAACGACGCAGACGAAACGCGGGTGCTAGTCATCGAAGACCTTGACGACGCCCGTGCTATTTTGCGGCGCACGCTGGAACGCGAAGGCATTGACGTGCTGGAAGCGGCAGATGGTGTGCAGGGCCTTGAGGTGCTTCAGCAGCAGGGGGCGTCCCTGGTGCTGCTAGATTTGATGATGCCCAACATGGACGGGTTTGAGTTCATGGAAGAACTGCGCAAGCGCGACGCCTTTGCTGACCTGCCCGTGGTTGTCATTACTGCGAAAGAACTTAATGACGAAGACCGTCGTAGGCTTAACGGCTCGGTGCAGCGGATTGTGCAAAAAGGGGCCTATGACCGCGAATCACTCATGGCGGAAGTGCGCCGTCTCGCCACAGGCTACATCCGCCGCCAAAATGCCAACAAGTAAACAAGGAGTGGGGGCCACCCGTGACGAAGATACTCATTGTAGAAGACAATGAAATGAATATGGACATGCTGGCCCGACGCCTCAAGCGGCGCGGGTACGATGTGGTTGCAGCCGTAGACGGGGCGCAGGGCGTCCAACTGGCACGGAGCGAAAGCCCGGACTTGATTTTGATGGATATGAGCTTGCCCGTCATGGATGGTTGGCAGGCGACCCGAACCCTCAAAGGGGATGAAAGCACCAATGCCATCCCGATTATTGCGCTGACGGCCCACGCCATTGCGGGCGACCGCGAGAAGTGCCTGGCGGCGGGGTGTGATGAATATGAGAGCAAGCCGGTGAAGTTCCCACAGTTGGTTGAAAAAATCGTTGAGCTAACAGGCGGTACGCCGCCGTAATGGCTGGCAGAGCGGCAAATTCTGGTCGAATGGGCTGAAGCACGTATAATCTGGATACGTGCTGGAAAACGCGCAAGCTGGCAGGGATAGGCACCATGAGTGTTCAATCAATGGAAGTATTACGACATCGCTATCAACTGCTGGAAACGGTGGGTAGTGGCGGTATGGGCACGGTATACCGCGCCCACGATATTCTCATGGGTGAAGACGTAGCCCTCAAGCGTGTTAAACCGGGCGAAGAGAGCCTGATTGTTGAGCCGTCTGCCAAGATTGACGCCCGCCTCATCATTGCGCAGGAGTTCAAGACGCTTGCGTCGCTGCGCCACCCCAACATTATTTCTGTGCGCGACTACGGGTTTGACGAGGACGGCCAGCCATTCTACACGATGGACTTGCTGCGCGACCCTGAGACCATTCTTGCCGCCGGGCAGGGCCGCCCCGCCGAAGTGCAAATTAGCTACCTGATGCAGGTGTTGCAGGCGTTAGCGTACTTGCACCGCCGCCGGGTTATCCACCGTGACTTGAAACCTGCCAATGTACTCGTCGTCAATGACCGGGTGAAAGTGCTGGACTTTGGCCTGTCTGTTGTGGAGCAAACGACAGCGGGCGGGGAGAGCTACGGCATCGCCGGGACGTTGGCTTATATGGCCCCCGAAGTGCTGATAGGTGCCGAGGTGACCGAGGCAGCGGACTTGTATGCCCTGGGGGTCATTGCTTACGAACTGATGGCGGGTCACCACCCGTTTGATACAAACGATGTGGCGCGGCTTGTTTGGCAGGTGAGCAACGATTTCCCTGATCTGACAGAAATTGATGCCGACTTCCCGATGGTGAACTTTATCAACCATTTGCTACAACGTGACCCGGCTGAACGCACAGGGAATGCCGTTGATGCGATGGTGGCGCTCAACAGGGCATCTGGCATTGAGCTGCCGCTGGAAACGGAAGCCACCCGCGACAGCTATCTACAATCGGCAAAGCTGGTTGGGCGTGAGCGTGAAGTGGCCCAGTTGTTGGCGACCCTGGACGCGGCAAAGGGCGGCCAGGGGAGCGCCTGGTTGTTAGGCGGCGAAAGTGGCGTGGGTAAATCGCGCTTGCTAGACGAAATTCGCACGCAGGCGATGGTGTACGGGGCGCTGGTGCTGCGCGGCCAAGCGGTGAGTGAGGCTGGCGGCGTGTATGAGGTGTGGCAGGCGGTGCTGCACTGGTTGCAGTTGCTCAAAACGGAAGACCACCCGACGCTGGACGGGCTGCTGCCGGGCAGGGCGGGTGAACGCTTGAATGCGTCCATTGATTATGCGCGCACTGTGCAAGATCGCTTGCTGAAGCTGCTGCTGGAAACCCTGGACGGAATTGACGAGCCGGTTCTTATTACGCTGGAAGACCTGCACTGGGCCAGCGATGTGAGCCTGTCCCTGCTGGATAAGCTAAGCCAACGCCTGGACAACCGGCGTGTGACGGTTATTGGCAGCTATCGGGACGACGAAGGCGCAGAGGTCGTGGCACGGCTGCCCCATGTGAACCGAATCAGTTTAGCGCGGCTTTCTAATGAAGACCTGGAAACGCTAAGCGTGGATATGTTGGGGGAACCGGGCAAGCTGCCTAATGTGTTAGACCTGTTGAAAACCGAGACAGAAGGTAACGTTTACTTTTTGATTGAAGTGGTGCGGGCGCTGGCGGAAGTTGCAGGTGGCTTGAATCGTATTGGGTTGGTAACGCTGCCGGAAAGCGTTTTTGCCGGGGGTATCCAACGCATTATCCAGCGGCGTATTAGCCAAGTGCCTATGCACGCCCGTGATTTGCTCTACACCGCTGCGGCCTATGGCCGGCAGTTAGACGTTGAGTTACTCAAGCACATTGCCCCGGATGTGGACATTGACCAGTGGCTGCTGATTGTGTCGGAAGCGTCGATTGTGGATGTGTCTGACGAGGTGTGGCGTTTTACGCATGACCGCCTGCGTGAAGAAGTGTTAAAGCGCATCCCGGATGTGGCACGGGTTGCCCTGCATCAGCAAATTGCCGAGGCGCTTGAATCGCTTTACCACGACTCGCTGGAACATCTGCTGATTACGGCGTTTCACTGGGCGATGGCTGGTAACGCGGCCAAAGAGGAACTTTATTCAGCACGGGCGGGGCAGCTTTCTGTGCGCAGCGGGGCCTATGCTGACGCGATCAAATATACCGGGCGTGCGCGCGAGTTGGTTGTAAACGAACCGGACGCCGATGAGCGAGCATTACGCGAACAAGACTACTGCCGCACGCTGGCAACGGCGCATTTGGGATTGGGCCATTATACTGCCGCCGAAAAACTATACCGGGAAAACCTACAGCGCACGCAAGCACGCGAGGATGCTGCGGGCATTGCGATGGCGCTGGCCAACCTGGGATTGGTCACCACCGCTATGGAACGCTATCCTGAGGCGAGGGCTTACTTTGAGGATAGTTTGCAGCGCTATAGTGACCTGGACGATACACAGGGCATGATCCAAACGATGAGCCGCCTGGGGGATATTGAATACGAACTGGGCAACCAAACGCGGGCACAGTCTTTGTATCAGGGTAGCTTGAAGCTGGCCCGCGAGGTGGGCCGGGGATGGGGAAGCCCAAGCATCACGAGCGCACGGCGCAAACAGCGCAGCGCCATCGAGGAGGAGGCGTATCGTCAACAGCGTAAAAGCCTGCTAGATGACCTCAGTTTGGCGCGTCGCAGCCAAAATAAGGTGCAAATGGCCCGCGTCATGGAAAAGCTGGGCGTAACCGAGATGAAACTGGGTAATCTAGCCGAGGCACAGCGGTTGATGGCCCTGGCGGGGGCGTCTTATCAGGTGTTGGGTAACGTGGATGGAGTGGTGCGCACGACTAATCACCTGGGAATGTTGTTGATGGAGGGTGAGCAGTACCCCGAGGCGAATGAAACCTACTTGAAGGCATTGGAGAACGCGTCGCGGCTGGTTGACGGGGCGTTGGCGGGACGGTCTTTGGTGGGGTTGGCCAGTGTGAAGATGATGCTTGGCGAGTATTCAACGGCGCTGCTGGTGCTTTCTTACTTATTGCACGATTCGGTAGTACCCAGCAGTGAAGTTGACGCGGCAGAGCTGCTGGTTTATCACCTTGAAAACTACCTGAGCGGGGAAGAGGCCACAGCCGTTTGGCGGCGCGGGAAGACGTTATCGCTGAATGCCCTGGTGGCCGAACTAACCGGGCAGGCCACACTTGCCGATGAACAGCCCGGTGTGACAGACGCGTGACCACCTCGCAACCGCTGGCCGACCGCATCCGCCCCCGCACGCTTGATGAATTTGTGGGGCAGGAACACCTCGTTGGGGCAGGCAAACCACTGCGGCGTGTGGTGGAAAGCCAAACACTGCGCTCCATGATTTTTTGGGGGCCGCCGGGAGTAGGTAAGACCACCCTCGCCCGCATTATTGCTACCAGTGCGAACCGCGCCTATCACGAGCTTTCCGCAGTGAGTGCCGGGAAGAAAGACCTGGTTCAGGTGGTGGATTCGGTGAAGGCCAAGCAGCAGCCTGTGCAGCGTGACCTGTTTAGCAGCGTGGCTGAAACGGCTCCGGGCAGCAGCAAAGGCGCACTGCTGTTTCTGGATGAAATCCACCGCTTTAACAAAGCTCAGCAGGACTTTTTGCTGCCGTATGTGGAAGATGGCACGGTCGTTTTGATCGGTGCAACGACGGAAAACCCCAGCTTTGAGGTGATTTCGGCGCTGCTTTCGCGTAGCCAAGTGTTTGTGCTGCAACCGCTCACGACAGACAACATCCGCACGATTATTACGCAGGGGGTTGCAGACCTTGGCGTGACAATTGCCGATGATGCCGCCGATTTGCTGGCGAGATTTGCCAACGGGGATGCGCGCAAGGCGTTGAACGTGTTAGAAGCAACGGTTGACCTGTACGGCGAGGCCATCACGCAGGATAACCTGGAAGCGGCATTGCAGTCCAAACAGTTGCGCTACGACCGTCAGGCGGACGAACACTACGACACCATCAGCGCTTATATCAAGAGTATGCGGGCCAGCGACCCCAACGCCGCGCTGTACTACCTGGCGCGAATGGTAGCCGGCGGCGAAGACCCGAAATTCATTGCGCGGCGGTTAGTCATTTTTGCCAGCGAGGACGTGGGCCTGGCGGACCCGCACGCGCTCACCCTTGCTAACGCGGTGTTCCGAGCGGTGGAGACGGTTGGCCTGCCCGAAGCGGGGATTAATCTGGCACATGGGACGGTGTATATGGCGGAGGCAGCCAAGAGCCGGGCGGCTTACAGTGGCTACAAGGCAGCCTTGGCCGAAGCGTCAGAGAGCGGCAATTTGCCAATCCCCCTAAAGCTGCGCAATGCGCCCACACAACTCATGAAGGACCTGGGTTACAGCAAAGCGGATGGCACAGCGACGAATTTGCCGTCAGATATTGCCGATAAGCGCTTTTACGGGGACTAACCGAGCGGTTAGAGGTTGCGCAGGCGGCGCGGCAGGTGAGACACGCAGCTGTAGTCCAACAAGTGGACGGTGCCATATTCATCGACTTGCAGGCTGGTGAAGCTGGCATTGGCAACGTGATACTCATGCCAAGAGGCAACTGGCTCATTGAGTGCCCGCACCATAAAGTAGCGAATCACATTGCCGTGACACACTAACACGTCATGTTCGTCGTGGGGGCCGTCTGCTGGGCGTACATATTTGCTGTATGCAACTGCCATACGCACACGATGGGCGTCTATGGTTCCGGGTGCCATCGTTTCATACGGGTCTTGGTCTTGTTGGCTTTGTGGCACATGGAACACCGCTTCGCGCAGGTCGTTGGTGGTGGTAACGCCGAGGTGAGGGAAGAAGGTGGCGATTATCTGGGCGGTGGTGTAGGCACGCTGCATGGTGCTGGCGTAAAGCGCTGTGATGTCATTGCGCCGCAGGAGTGCGCCACCTGTGTAGGCCGCTTGTTCCTTGCCAATGGGGAGTAGGTCGCCACCGTTGGGGATGTTTACGCCGCGTTGGTGCTTTCCATGCCGGACTAAAGTGATTTTTCGCGTTGCCATCGTTTTGTCTCGTAGATCGTGCTGCCTACTACAATATACTAACAACTATACTACACGATCTTCACAAAAAACGCTGATTGTAATCCACAACTTTTATGAATTTTGATAGGTATTCTTTAAGTAAGGGATCAAGCCACCCGCTTCCACAATCTGCTGCACCGATTGCGGCAGGCGCGGGAAGGTAAACGTGCCTGCGCTGCATGTGAGCGTGCTACTGGCCACATCAATGCTGATTTCGTCACTGTGTTGGATGTGATCAACGGCTTCGGGGCATTCGATCACCAGCAATCCCTGGTTAATGGCGTTGCGAAAGTAAATGCGTGCGAACGACTTCGCCACAACCGCGTGAATGCCTAACTCAACCAGGGCAATTACAGCCTGTTCGCGGCTACTGCCGTTGCCCCAATTGCGCCCCGCAACGATAACATCACCGGGTTGGGCATTACCTGCAAACGTTGGGTCGAGGTCTTCGAGGGCGTACTGGCCCATCTCAGCACGATCCAGCACGGAATAGGTGTACTTGCCGGGATAGATGACATCGGTATTGACGTTGTCGCCGTACTTCCATACGCGGTGTTGGGTGGCCATGCTGGGGTCTCCTCTACGCTAGGTCGTCTGGGTGAGCGATTTCCCCGACCAGGGCGCTTGCAGCGACCACTGCCGGGTTAGACAGGTAAATTTCAGCGTCGCGTTCGCCCATGCGCCCCTGGAAGTTGCGATTGGCGCTGCTGATGCACACTTCGCCGGGGGCCAACACGCCCATATGATTGCCTACACACGGGCCACATCCTGGTGTGCCCAGCGTCGCTCCGGCAGCGAGTAAATCGCCCAAAACGCCGTTGCGTGAGGCGTCTTCCATTACCTGTGATGAGGCGGGCACAACAATCAGGCGTTTGCTCAGCTTCTTGCCGCGAATCACGTCAGCAGCAGCGGCGAGGTCTTCCAGGCGACCATTGGTGCAGGTACCGATGAAGCCTACATCTACGCGTTGCCCAGCGACCTGCGATAGCGGTATGACGTTATCCACATGGTGCGGGCGGGCCACAGCCGGTTCGATTGCGCTCAGGTCAATGGTGTGGTGAGCGGCGTAGGTCGCGTCGGCGTCTGGGTAGACAGCTTCACTGCGCATTGCATCCATTTTGGCAGCGATTTCGCTGTCGGTGTATTTGCCGCCACGCCGTAGCTGCTTTTCCAGCCACGCAAAGGTCACGTCATCTGGGGCAATGTAGGCGTTTTTCGCGCCCATCTCGGCCATCATGTTTGTTATGGCGGTGCGGCTGTCAATGCTTAGCGTTTGGATGCCGTCACCGTCGAACTCTACGGCCATGTAGACTGCACCGTCCGATGAAAGCTGCCCAATCAGGCTGAGCGTGAAGTCCTTGCTCATCACGCCGCGTCGAAGTTGGCCCGTCATAGTGACGCGTAGGGTATGGGGCACACGCAGCCATAGCTGGCCCGTCGCCCAGATGGCGGCGACTTCGGTGCGGCCAATGCCCGCGCTAAATGCGCCCATCCAGCCATAGTGCGTGCTGTGGCTGTCTGCCCCCACCATCAGTTTGCCCGGTGTGACGAGCGCTTCTTCGCTAATCACCTGATGGCAGATGCCGCGCCCTACTTCAAAAAAGTTCGGGATGCCGTATTCCGCGACGAACTTGCGAATGGCATCGTGCAGTTGCGCGTGCTTGGGCGTGGGCGCGGGTGCCGAGTGATCCAGCGAGACGGCTACACGCTGTGGATATTTAATGCGACCATGCGGCAGTTCATGGAAGGTGCGGGCAATGGCGGCGGTGTTATCGTGGCTGAGGACTAAGTCCGGCTCAACATCCACGATGTCACCGGGTTGCACGTTTGGAAGTCCAGCCTTTTGCGCCAGCAGTTTTTGTGAAAAGGTTGCACCCATAGGTTAAAGTCCTGGTTGTGGAGCGGCGGCCAGCGCCACTGCTTGTTGGAGAATATCGTCTACGTCTTCTATGCTGATGCGGTCTTCGTCTGCCATTGCCTTGACCTGAGCCGTTGCCGCCTTGAGGTCACTGTCCGACAGGGCAAGACCTAAGTGTGCGGCCCGGTCACGCACAGCGTTCCAACCGACGAGGCGGTGCGCAATGGCCAGCGTGCGCTCCATGCCGAAGTCCGCCGGGTCAATGGCTTCGTAGGTCGTGGGATTCTGCAACACGGCTTTGGTGTGTACCCCGGCCTTGTGATGGAAGGCCGCCGACCCGGTTACCGGGGTGTTGAATGGCACTCCAATCCCGACCTTATCCGCAACAAGCTGTTCTATGTCACGCAGTGCGGGCAGATTGTACTTGGCAACATGAGCATGGTCGAGCGTGTACAGGCGGGCAATCAGCGCACCCAGCGGTGTAATGCCGTTGCGCTCCCCGATGCCAAGCACGGTCGTGTCGATGTGGGTAGCGCCTGCTTGCAGCGCACACAGCGCGTTAGCGACTGCACATCCGGTGTCGTCGTGGCCGTGAAACTCGATGTCACACGAAACGGTGTCACGCAGGCTGCGAATCAGGTTATAGGTGCGCAGCGGGTCAGCGACACCGACGGTATCCGCCACGCCCACACGATCCACCCCCGCTAAGTCCATTGCCCGGTAGACGGTAAACACATCGGCCATGTTGCTGCGGAAGGTGTCTTCCGTGCTGAAGCGAGTTTCGATGCCCTGCGACTTGAGCCATGTCACGATTTCCTTGCCGTCTTCGATGATTTGGGCGAGGCTTTTGCCGTGGCTGTACTGGCGCATATAGGCAGACGTGCCAATGTAGATGTCTACGCCGTCTACGCCACAGTCAACCGCGAGTTTGGCTTCGTCCATGCGGGCGCGGATGTGCGTCAACAGGCGGAAGCTGCGCGGCATTTTGGCGACGGCTTGCAGGTCGCGGGCGCTTTGCGGGCTGGCAATCGGTGTACTCAGTTCCATGTATTCCACGCCGAAGTTATCCAGCGCAGCGGCGATTTCCAGCTTATCGTCTGGCGTGAAGTGCGCCTCTGCGAACTGTTCGCCCTCGCGCAGCGTGGATTCGATAATGTGGAAATTACGGACGGTGTCGGTTCTGGCAAAAAACATTAAATCTCACTCCCTAGCCGTTCTAGCGCACGGGTGAGTACGCGGACGGCCCGCTGATATTCGTCAAGGTTAAGGTGTTCATTGGGTGTGTGGTCTAGCGTGGAATCGCCCGGCCCGTAGGCAATAATGGGGCAGTTCCAGCGGGGGCCAACCACGTTCATGTCGGACGTGCCGGTTTTATACACAAAGCGCGGGGTGCCGCCCTCAGCCCGGATAGCGCCGCGCATGGCACGGGTGAGGGTGTTGTCTTTTTCTGCAACGTAGGTGCGCTCACGGCCAAACGCACGCACGGTCTCATCGCCGTCGGGGAGGAGGGCGGCCTCGACGGTTTCTGGTTCCATGTTTGGCGGCAGCCGGAAGCCAACGGTCATTTTACCCCATTGATGCGTGCCGCCGTTGCTGGTGCCCGTATTCACCTCCCGCACAGAAGCGTGCAGCCGCCCAAAAATAGAGGTCATGTCGCCGTTCAGGTCAGCGGCGTAGCGCTGCACCCGTTCCCAGTAGGCGAAGGCGCGTTCGCCCGCTGTGGGTACGTCGCCTGCGCTGTGGGCAAGGTCACCGTCCCAGCGCCATTCCAGCAGCAAGCGGCCCTTGTAGCCAAGTGTCATCCTGTCCCAGTTGGACGGCTCCCCGATGAAACACAGCTTGGGGGCATACTGGTTCACGGCGTAGTGCGCGCCCGCGCTGGTAGCCGCTTCTTCCTCTACTGCCCCGATGACGACCAGCCTCACCCCATCTGGTAAGCCTGTGCGGGCGTTGGCCGCCGCGACGGCAAACGTACACAGCGGGCCTTTGGCGTCCACACTGCCGCGCCCGTACAGGGTACGCCCCTCAACACGGACGGGCGGCTGACCGGGGAACGTGTCGATGTGGCCCAACAGCACAATATCGCGGGTGCCGTCGCCCTCACCCAGGACGCCCACACCATTGCCCACCTCATCAACGAAGGTGTGGTCGTAACCGTGTGACGCCATCCACGTTGTGAGAAGCGTCACGGCGTCCGCCTCCTCACCAGAGGGGCTGGGCGTGGCTACCAGGTCGTGTAAAAGCTGTTCTGCGGCGTGGGTCATCGTCTGTAGGTGCCTTCGCGTTGTGGGTAGCATGAGCCGTCCTGTAAGCATTGGTCAATGTAGTCAGTCATGTTGGCGGCAATGCGTTCGTTTCCTAGCGCGCTGTAGTGATTAGTTGCTGTCCACTCTGCACCCTGAAAATCCTGAATCACGCCGTCATTGCGGATGAACATAAACTCACTGGATAAATAGTCGGTTAGGTTTGGCTGGTAAAAGATGCCCCGCTCGGTTTGTTCATAGCGTGTTTCCATACGGCTGGGCAAATACGTTACGATGAAGCGGCTATCAGCATCTATCACGTCAGTTGCAAACTGTTGTGTGATGGCTTTGGCCAGCGCGATGTAGATGTCGCTGTCCTTAGTCGGCATGATGTCAACATAGGCCAGTTGGTACAGATCATAGATCGTGACCACGATGGCGAGCGTTCGGCTGTAGGCCCACCAGGGGCGCGTTGTCGTGATCTGCGGTTCGTGTTCGGCAAGGGGATGGTCAGGGAAGGCTGCCAGGGCGTTGATTGCTTCGGTAGGGTTGAGCGGCGGGGTGTTGATAAGCAACATGTCGGTGTCAGTTTGCACAAAGCGTGGCTTGGTAAAGATGTTTTCGCGTAGCTCTACCCAGGCGAAGACGTTGTCGTTGCGCAGCATATCGGGCGCATGGAAGCCAAAGATGACAAGGTCGGGTTGGTAGTCCTCACCGTATTGCTGCCACAGCAAATACGCTTGATCCATACCATAGCCATTGACGCCAAAGTTGAGGACTTCCACCTGCCACCCGCGTTCACGCAAGTATTGCTCTAGTAGGTAAGGCCAGGACGCCTCAACGGGCACGTCATCACCCGCAGTGAACGAGTCACCGAAGGCTGCCATGCGGATTACATTGGGTGCGGGCGTTTGACTGTACGTTATATTGGCCCGGATGCCGTCGCTGTTGATGCGCCACAGGCCATTGCCGCTGCTGTAGTTGGGATTAAAGCGCCAGCCTGTATGCTCATCGTAAACGAAGCGGACGTCGCCGCCCTGTGCTTCGTAGGCGTCGATTTGTGCTTGCAACTGCTGGATCGGAATGCGGCGCGGCAGGATGGTTATCGCACCCATCATGACCTGACCGTCGCTGTTTGTGGTCGTCAGGACGCGCATAGCGATTTCAACGACAACGAATACAAAGATCACTCCACCCACCAGCCGAATCACTCTACGACGTGCCTGACGCATTGCCAACGCTTTCCCTAATTCCTAGTCCAGTGTATCCAGCACGGCACGGATGGCCGTGATGACTTCGCTGAGTTGGGCACGGTCGATCATCAGCGGGGGCAGCAACCGCAGGACGGTTGCGCCAGCAGGCAGGGCCAGCACGCCTTTGTCTTGCAGAGCCTTGAGCACAGGCGTCACACGGCCCCGCAGTTCAATCCCGATCATCAGGCCGCGCCCGCGCACTTCACGGATTTGCGGGTGGTTAAGTGCTTCCAACTGCTCAACGGCCCATGCACCCATCTCCTCGGAGCGCTGAATCAGGTTGTCGTCGCGCAGGGTTTGCAGGGTGGCAATTGCCGCCGCGCAGGCCAGCGGATTGCCGCCAAATGTGCTGCCGTGACTGCCGCCGGGGAGCGTGCCGAGTTCGC
>CAWUJQ010000014.1:0-30704 GCA_963922445.1 uncultured bacterium | reverse complement strand
AGTGCCAGCACTTTGGGCCGGGGCGCTGCGGCGGGTGCCAGTGGCAGCACATGACCGACGCGGCACAAATCCTTATCAAGCAAGATGTATTGGCCGACCAGCTTGAGCGCGTGGGCGGCTTCAACGATGTGGAGGTGCGCCCGGTGATTCCGTCGCCGCAACTGTGGGGCTACAACCACCGCATGACCTTCACGTTCACCGAAGACGGCAAGCTCGGCTTACCGGGGGCAGACGGCGGCGTGCATCCGGTTGAGGTGTGTGAGGTGCTGCACCCAGACCTGCTCAACCTGTATGCGCAGCTTGACCTCGAAACGGGCAAATTGCAATCGGTAGAACTTGTGCGCGGTGACGGCTCGCATATGGTGATATTGGGGGCCGCCACCGACGAAGCGCCCGAACTTGAACTGGACCTACCTGCCAGTATCAACCTGCTGCTGCCAGATAACGAACCGCTCAACCTGGCAGGTGACACGCATGTGATCTACACCATCGCAGGGCGGGCGTTTCGGGTGACAGCGGGTAGTGCGTTTCGGGCGAATGTCGCGCTGGTCGATTCACTGGTGGCGGAGGTGCTGGCCGCGCTTGGCAAGGCGGATAGTGTCCTGGATTTGTACGCGGGGGTGGGGCTGTTTGGCGCATTTATCGCAGAGCAGGCCAATTACGTTACGCTTGTGGAAAGCTATCCGCCGGCTGCCACCGACGCCGATGCAAACACGGCTGACTTCGATCATGTGGATGTGATTGAGGGCACTGTGGAAGAGATTTTAGAGGCGGCAGAGGACAACTACGATGCAGCGGTAGTCAATCCGCCGGGGAGCGGGCTGACCACCGAGGCCATTGACGGGCTGGCTGCGCTACGCTTAACGACGTTGGTTTACGTAAGCAGTGATGCGGCGACATTCAGCCGGGATGCCAAGCGCTTGCGCGGGCACGGCTTTGAACTGGCCTATGTGCAGCCGCTCGACTTTGCCCCGCAGACGTATTACACCGAAATCGTCGGGCGTTTTACACGCACACTCAAGCGGGCACAGCGCAGCGCTTAGCTATTCATCAAGTGTGTTGAGGCTGAAGGTGCCATCGCCCTGGAATTGGCCGATCACACTGCCCCCGGATGTGCCGCCCGCACCACGCCGAAACCAGCTTACGCTGAACTGCATCAACTGAACCGGGGCGGCCTCGGTGCCGACATTCATCGGGCTGCCCCCGGCGGCGGCTTCCAACTCTAGCCCTCTGGCAGGATCAACCACGTTGAAGGTGGCGGAGGTGATGTACTGGCCGCCTTCGTACTCGAACGTGCGCCAGGTTAGCTCAACCTCAGCCTGGTTGCCCTCTGGCCCGACGGAGAGCTGCGCGGTGTGTACTTCAGCGTTGTCATCAGCCGGGGCGCTGGCCCGAACGTCTTCCGGTAGGTCTGCGCGCAGGTCATACGCACTGAGGGGGCCAGCAGGTGTTGTCGCGGATGTCGCACACCCGGTAACGGTAGCCATCACAAACAGTACAAAAAAGGTTCGCATATCAGTTTGCCTCTGGGGTGGGGGTTTCAAAGTATTCTCCGGTGAAAGACTCGTAGCTGCTGCTGATGTTGCCTTCTGCGCTGCGGCCTACCGAGCCAAGGAAGTTCGTCTCTTGATCGCTTTGTTGCAGCGTAAAGCCGTAGCCAATTTCCTGGCCCATGATTAGTGGCGTGGCAGCATTCATCAGCGCCTCGCCTACAACGTTTGGATCCGCTGTATCGTCAATGACAACCGTTGCGCCTACCGATGTCGAGCCGTCTGGAACGCTAAACACGCTCAAGCTGGTCACCTGAACGACGCCGGTCTGAGCAGCGAACGCGGCTTCGAGCGCTGTGGGTTCTGCCGTTTGCGTTGCTAAAATCGCTTGTTCACCGTTGCCACCACATGCAGCCAATAATCCGGCGCATAGTGTAATGAGCGTCATTATAAATCTCTGGGTCATCGTCTTCCCCATCCTGCGGCTTATATCGAAACTATAGCAACCCGTCTGCGGCCTGTGCAGCCCGTTTAGGTTTTGTGTAGCCGCGTAAGCAACGCTACAGTGCTGCAAGCGTAAGTTTGCTACTTTAGAAACAATCTGTCATGGTAGACGCTATCGAATTCGCACAACGGGAGTCACCCAAACATTATGGAAAAATACGATGTCATTCTCATAGGCACCGGGCAGGCGACGTTTACGCTTATGGGGCCGTTTCTTGAGCAAGGCAAAAACGTGGCTGTCATCGAAGGAGGGCGATTGGGGGGTACCTGCGTCAATTGGGGCTGCACGCCCACCAAAACGCTCGTAGCAGCCGCACGGGTAGCACATGTGGCACGCCGCGCCCCGGAATTTGGTGTGGTCGTCCCTGGTGAGGTAACGGTGGACTTTGCCAAGGTCATGGCGCGCCCGCTGGACAACCGTCAGGGCACCAACGACTGGATGGACGGCTTTTTGAACGACAACGCCACGCTCTATCGCGGGTGGGCGCAGTTTGAGGGGCCGAACACCGTGCGCGTGGGCGATAACGTGATCGAGGGCGAGACGATTTACATCCATACCGGGGCGCGTCCGCGTGTGCCAAACATCCCTGGCCTAAATCCCGATGAGGTGGACAAAGACGGCGTCATCCTGACCAATCGCGGCCTGCTGTCGCTGACGGAGTTGCCGGAACACCTAGTGATTTTGGGGGGTAGCTACATCGGCCTGGAGTTTGGCCAGATTTTCCGGCGTTTTGGGGCGCAGGTCACCGTGATTGAGCGCGGGTCGCAGTTGATGAGCCGTGAGGACGAAGACATCGCGCAAATTGCCCAGGATGTGCTGGAAGGCGAGGGGATTAACTTTCACCTCAACGCCAACGTAACGCACATCAGCAACAACGGCGGCGCTACTGTTACCTTTGAGCAGAATGGCACCGAGGGCAGCGTAAGTGGGTCGCATGTGTTGCTGGCCGTTGGGCGCGTGCCTAACACGGATACGCTCAACCTGGAGGCGGCTGGCGTCGAAACCAATGAGCGCGGCTACATCAAGACGGACGTACATCTGCAAACAAGTGTGCCGCACATCTACGCCGTTGGCGACGTGAACGGGCGCGGCGCGTTCACCCACACATCCGTGAACGACGGCGAAATCATCCTGAACAACCTCAACGGCGGCGACCGCTCTGCGGATGACCGCATCGTGACGTATGGCATGTTTATTGACCCGCCGCTGGGCCGCGTGGGCATGAACGAAAAAGAGGCCAAGCAGAGCGACCGCAAGATGCGCATGGGCGTCATGGATATGTCATCTATTGCGCGTGCCCGTGAAAAGAACGAAACCGCAGGCCGCGTGAAGGTCATTGTGGATGTGGAGACAGACGAGTTTATGGGGGCAACGGTATTCGGCACGGGCGGTGATGAAATCGTGAATATGTTCACCGTCGCCATGTACACGGGCGTGCCGTGCCGCACCTTCCGCGATAGTGTACTCGTACATCCGACGGTGGCAGAACTGCTGCCGTACATCATCCGCGATATGAAGCCGATCAATTAACCTGTTAACAGTAATGAGTAGCGAGTAATGAGTCATGCGTCGTTGCGTCCGCACAAAATGGCTGTGGGCGTTGGCTTACTCATCACTCTCTACGCTCCACTTCTTGCTTGAACACACGAACAGGATTTGCATTACATGGCTTACCAACCCATTGAGGACTACGGCATCATCGGGGATATGCGCACCATAGCGCTGATTGGCAAAAACGGCTCCCTGGACTGGATGTGCTACCCGCGTTTTGATGCCCCGTCCGTGTTTGCGTCGATATTGGACGACAAAAAAGGGGGCTTCTTCCAAATTCACCCGCAGCGTGACCACGTCACCCTGCATCAGTTTTACTGGCCAGAAACAAACGTCCTCGTCACCCGGTTCACCTGCTCCGATGGGGTGGGCGAAGTGCGTGATTTTATGCCCATCCACCCCGATGACAGTCAGCATCGCACGCGAATAATCCGGCAGGTGGTGGTGGTCCGGGGTTCGTTGAAATTCGATGTGGTTTGCCAACCCGCCTTCGACTATGCCCGTGCCGACCACACGACCACTATGGATGAGAATGGCGCAGTGTTTGAGTACGATGGCCTGCGTATGGGGCTTTCGTCGGGCACGCCGCTAGAACAGGACGGATCGGCAGTGCGTGGGGCGTTTGAACTGAGCTACGGTGAGGCGATGACGTTTGAGCTATCCGAATTAGTAGACGGCTGCCCGCCGCCTATCACCTATGACGAGGCACAGGTTCTGTTTGATGACACCGTTCATTTTTGGCGCAAGTGGCTGTCACAGTGTACGTATAAGGGCCGCTGGCGCAACATGGTGGAGCGCTCCGCATTGGTGCTCAAGCTGCTGACGTACAAGCCCACCGGGGCGATTGTTGCTGCGCCCACACTCGGCTTGCCGGAAGATGTTGGCGGTGTGCGTAACTGGGACTACCGCTATGTGTGGATTCGTGATGCGGCCTTCACGTTGTATGGCTTTATGCGGATTGGCTTCACAGAAGAAGCTGAGGCGTTCATGGAGTGGCTCATCGAACGGACGCATGAAGGCAGCGGTGACCTCGGCCCGCTGCAACCGCTGTACGGCATTGGCGGTGAGCATGTCATTGAGGAATCCGTGCTGGAGCACTTGAAAGGGTACGAGAACAGTAAGCCCGTGCGGGTGGGCAACGCCGCCTACAACCAACTGCAACTCGACATCTACGGCGAACTGATGGACGCGGTTTACCTGTACAACAAGTACGGAACGGAAGTTAGCTACGACTTTTGGCAGTATCTGCGTCCGATCCTCGATTGGGTGTGCGATAACTGGGATCAGCAGGATGAGGGTATTTGGGAGGTGCGCGGCGAACGGCAAGACCTCGTCTACAGTCGCCTGATGTGCTGGGTCGCACTTGACCGGGGTTTGCGGCTGGCGGATAAGCGCTCGTTCCCGGCCCCGCGTGAAAAGTGGCTAAAGCATCGGGACGCCATCTACGAACAGGTGCAAAAAGACGGCTGGAGCGAGAAGCTGCAAGCGTTCAAGCAGTCCTATCAGGTGGACACGCTGGACGCAGCCACGCTGATTATGCCGCTGGTGTTCTTTATGGCCCCCACCGACCCGCGTATGCTGAAAACGCTGGACGCTATCATGCAGCACCCAGACGCCGGCGGCCTGATGGAAGACAGCCTCGTCTATCGCTATAACCCGAACATCACCGATGACGGGCTGGCCGGCGACGAGGGCACGTTCAATATGTGTACGTTCTGGCTGGTAGAAGCGCTCACCCGTGCTGGCACCAAGTACCCCGAACGCATGGAACACGCCCGCCTCATCTTTGACAAGATGCTGGGCTATGCCAACCACCTGGGGCTGTATTCCGAGGAAACAGGCGACCGCGATCAGGCGTTGGGGAACTTCCCGCAGGCGTTTACGCATCTTGCCCTCATTAGCTCCGCGTATAACTTGGATCGCTATCTGCGCGATTAGTGGGCTGGATATAGGAGCCGGATAAGAAACCGTGTTGACAGCGAACACGATGTAGGGCGGCTCACCAAATTGGTGCGATGGTTCGGTTATAGTGTGGGTGTAAGTCAATTAGTTGGAGGAAATGACGGGAAATGCGTTACTATTTGTTACTTGCGGGCCTGCTTGTGCTGGTAGCCCTGCCGGGGCTGGCGGTTGCTCAAACAGAAGCCGACGGTTGTGCAGTCGATGAGAACTATATTGAGGCAGTGGGTGAAAATCAGGGGGCGCTGCTGCGCATCAACGTGCTGCTCAACACGGGGGGCGGCCCGCTCAATAACCTGGACACCGCTCGTGTGAGCTACAGCCAGTTGATGTCCATGCGGACGTACCATGAAGATGAGCGGGCTGACCTGCCGGACTGCGCTCAGGCGCTTAACGCAGGGATGATCGACACGATTAGTGCCGCTCAAGATGTATTTGGGGTGCTGTTTTTGCAGGGCCTGGACTTCGAGAACCAGCAGATTTATCAGAACGATCTTGTGAATGCGGTGGAGAAGCTGCGCCTGAAGTTTGGTGCCCTGGACGCCCTCGGTGCTGAGGCATCCCTAACGATTGATCCCGACGCTTAGCAGCGCGCCGTCGGGTAGGGGCAAGGCAAACCTTTACCGAACCATTTGGCAGGGGCTTGACGAGATACGTCAAGCCCCTGTTCGTTTTGGCCTCCCACAGCCCACAAGACCTATTTAAGGTATTTTGGATATGCTTCAGCCGCAATTTAGCTGCCAAAATGCTGCAACAGCATCCGCGCATCCTCTACCACAGATTGTGCGAGTTCAGGTGGGGCCACCACGTTGCAATGCGTCCCTAGCCCAAACACGAGCATTTTTGCCAGGACGTCCGTGTCGAACGTGAATTGCAGGGCTTGCCAGCCGTCGTCACTTTCCCCGATGACTTCCCAACGCCCTGTGGTCAGCCACTTCACAAACGGTACCCTATCGGGATGCACCCGCAGCGTACACCGATACTCCCCCACGCGCTCTGTGAACGCCTGCACTTGATCTTGCCAATAGTGTTGGAGGTTAAAGTCCGTGCGGCGGGTGAAACGCTTATCCAGCAGCGTCACTTGATGAAAGCGCGTCACGCGATAGGTGCGAAAGTCGTCGTCGCGCAGTGTGACCAGATACCAGTGACTAGCCTTGTTCACCAGGCTGTGCGGCGCGAGTACACCACGGCTCATATCGCCGTTATAGTGTTCGTAGGTCATGTCGATGAGGTAGTCTTCGTATACAGCGCGCTGCAAGTCATCCCAAAAGGCGGGGGTTTGACTGTCATGCCACCACCACGTCGGGTCAATCATAACGCGCTGCTGAATGTGTTCTGCGGTGAGGCGGTGTGATGTGGGCAGCCCCGCAATCAGTTTGAGCCATACCTGCTGTGCCGCTTCGTTGAGGCCAACATCGCGCAGGACGGAATCAGTGTTTGCCACAAAAAGCGCTTGTACCTCCGATGTATGTAACCCGTTGAGTGATGTGCGATAGTTTTCATCGAGGGCGATGCCGCCGCCGTGCCCCCCCTCCGCGTAGACGGGCACGCCCGCCAGTGATAACGCATCCACATCACGGAGAATCGTCCGGCGTGAAACGCCGAGTTCTTCCGCAAGCGTCGTTGCTGTGAGTTTGCCCCGTGTTTGCAACAGCATAATCAGCATGAGCAGGCGATCTGCACGCATGTCTGGCTCCATTACCCTATGTTAATTTTGAGTGACAAAGGATGTCACCCGATGCAGTGTAGCATGAGGGTGTTGTTTCACAAATCATAAGGCGGATGGTAAATGACGGAAACGAAAACGGGCACTGTTGCCGTTGATGGCGGCAAGCTTTACTACGACATTGCTGGAACGGGCACGCCAGTTGTATTGGCGCACGCGGGCTTTCTGGACGGGCGCATGTTCGATGCGCAGTGGGATGTCCTCAGGCAGCAGTATCAGGTGATTCGCTATGACATGCTGGGCTACGGCCTGTCAGATGCGGTGCAGACGCCTGTGTGCCGCCGGAAGAATTTGCAACTGCTGCTGGATCACCTCAACGTAACGCAAGCACACTTCGTGGGCTGCTCAATGGGAGGCACGATTGTGCTCGATTTTGCATTGGATCAGCCTGAACGGGTGCTGTCACTCACGTTGGTCAATGCAACCCCCAGCGGATTCGAGCCACAGGGCGCGCCGCCACGCTATATGCTGGAGATGTTCGAGGCGTTGCAACAGGGGGACGTGGACAGGGCGAGCGATCTACAAATTCGCATTTGGGTGGACGGTGAATCCCGCGAGCCGGAGGCGATGGACGCCGACCTGCGTGCGCGTGCGTTAGAGATGAACCGCATTCCGGTTCAGAATCGCACACCGCTGCTGGACATGCAGCCTGCCTGCCCGCTTGACCCGCCCGCACTATCTCGCCTTGGTGAGGTGACGTGTCCGGCGTTGGTGATTGCAGGGGTGTTGGATCATGCGGAGGTGGCGCGTGCGGCTGACTTACTTGTGGATGGTATGCCGAAGGCGACGAAGCATGTCATTGCGGATGCAGCGCATGTGCCCAGCTTTGAGCAGCCGGAGGCGTTTAACAAGCGGCTGCTGGATTTTTTGCGCGTTGCTGAGGCTTAGCATGAGCGGGGTGCGGTACAGTGCCGCACCCCATAGCACTTGCTAGAACGGAATGTCGTTCATGTCGTCTGGCGGGGCAAAGTCGTTGTCTTGCGGGTAGCCGCCGCTGGCCGCGTCGTAGTCGCCACCCCCCTCTGGAATTGCGCCGCCGCTCAAGAAGCGCACGTCATCGGCGGTGATGTCCAGCGAAGCGCGGGCTTCCCCGTCGCGGCCTGTGTAGGCGTTGGCCTCAACTTGACTGGCCACGACCATCACCTGGCGGCCCTTCTTCACGTACTGGGCCACAATTTCTGCCTGACGCCGCCAGCAGGTCACACGCCACCACGTTGTGCGCTCCACTTGCTGGCCATTTTGATCGGTCCAACGGCGGCTAGATGCCACCGAAAAGTCCGTCACGGCAATACCGCTGGGCGTGTACCGCAGTTCGGGGTCACGGCCTACGTTGCCCACTACAATAATTTGCTGATATGTCATGCTCTTGTCTCCTGGACGTGCGCTATCGGCACGCACCACTCACTTTAACGCTTAGAACTTTTATTCTACCACAAGCGCGTTACCCGCGCAGCACTCCATACAACCTATTTTATGGGCGCTTTGCCTCTAGCAAATCGTTGAGCAACTGGCGCACCACCTGTGGGTCGCCTTTGCCCTTGAGCGCCTTCATGCACTGGCCAAACAGCGCGTTGAACAGCTTCTCTTCGCCGTCGTAGTAGCGTGTGACCATTTTGTCGTTGCTGTCGATAACCTCTTGAATCACCGGCTCAATCACGGAGGTATCGGACACCTGCGCCAGCCCCTTTTCCTCCACAATGGCCGCCGGGTCGCCGCCGTTGGCGTACATTTCCTTGAGGACTTTTTCCGCCGCGTTTTTGTTGACCACGTTGTCGTCATACAGCTTAACGAGCGCGCCGAACTGCTGCGGGTTGATCTTGATCGTGTCGATGTCCTCGGTGCTGACGTTGTCTTTGTTCATCTCAGCAAACAGGCTCGTAATCATCCAGTTGGCCGCAGACTTTGCCGCCACGCCTTCAGCCAGTACCTTTTCGTAGTACTCACTGATGGCTTGCTCACCCACCAAAATATCCGCGTCGTAGGCGGACAGGCCGAGTTCGTCCATGAAGCGCTGCTTTTTCGCGTCTGGCAGTTCGGGCAACTTGGCCCGCACCGCCTCGACCTCCTCTGGCGTGTAGACGACAATCGGCAGGTCAGGGTCTGGGAAGTAACGGTATTCGTCGGCGCGCTCTTTGTAGCGCTGGATGGTGATCTTCTGCTTGTTTTCGTCCCAGCCGAGCGTGGCGGCCTGCACGGTTTCGCCGCTTTCGTAGCGCTTGATCTGCCGTTTGACCTCGTATTCGATGCCGCGCACCATACTACGGATGCTGTTGAGGTTCTTGATTTCGGTGCGTTGGCGGAACTCGGTATCGTCTTCGTGCATGACGCTCACGTTGGCCTCAAAGCGCAGGATGCCTTTGCTCATGTCGCCGTGATTGACGCCCAGATAGCGCAAAATAGAGCGCAGCTTGCGGGCATAGGCTTCGGCCTCTTCTGCACTGCGGATGTCCGGCTCCGATACAATTTCCAGCAGCGGCACGCCCGCCCGATTGTAATCAACCAGGGAGCCAGCCCCAACGTGGGTGAGCTTGCCGGTGTCTTCTTCCATGTGGGCGCGGCGCACGCGGATGCGTTTGGTCGTGCCGTCTTCCAACTCAATGTCAATGTAGCCGTTGACGGCCAGCGGGTGGTCGAACTGGCTAATCTGATAGCCTTTGGGCAGGTCAGGATAGAAGTAGCTTTTGCGGGCAAACTGGCTGAACGGCGGAATCTCGCAGTGGAGCGCTAAGCCGACCATCATGCCGTATTCCATCGCTTGCTTGTTGACGACGGGCAGCGTCCCCGGCATACCGAGGGACAGTTCGTCAACGGCAGCGTTGGGCGGGCTGGTCACACTGTCAACGACTGGGCAAGCGCTGAACATCTTCGACTCGGTCAACATTTCGGCGTGAACTTCTAAACCGACGATGGTCGTCCATTTGCTCATGGCTGTGTTTCCTGTGGCTTGTATGGTTTCCTGGCGCGTGGGCACGGATTGTACCACACGCGGCTAGGTGACCACACAGGATTTGTGGGCATGGCCAATTTGGATCGGGAACGAATGTGCGTGTTGTGAGCGCATGTGGTATTCTTGTCTTCAGTATAGCTTGGCCCGCTGCCGTAGATGCCTTTGAGTAGGATTCCATATGATGCAACGCACTTACGCCAAACGATATGAAGTCATCCGTCACATTGGGGAAGGCTCCACTGCGACGGTTTATCTGGCGCGGGATAAGCGCCTGGGGCGTGAGGTTGCCCTCAAAATCCTGTTGCCCCACGTCCAAGAGACCGCCCGCGCCCGCTTCTTCCAGGAAGCAGAAGCTGCAGCCGCCCTCAACCACCCGAATATCATGGCGCTGTTTGACCGCGATGAAGATCACGGCCAGAACTTCCTGGTGGTGGAGTATGTGGATGGCGAACCGCTCTCCCATTACGTGCCGTCCGATTTGGAAACAGTGGTAGACCTGGGGGTGCAAATTGCCCGTGCGCTGCACTATGCCCACGAGAACGAGGTTATCCACCGGGACATCAAGCCCGCCAACATTCAGGTAACGTCTGAGGGCCAGGTGAAAATCATGGACTTAGGGCTGGCACTGCCCAAACAGGCCAAGCGCGTGACCGCACACGGTATGGTCATTGGGACGCCCGCTTACCTATCGCCAGAACAGGCGCAGGGCCTTTCGCTCGACCGCCGCACAGACATCTACTCGCTGGGGATTGTGCTGTTTGAACTGGCCACGGGCCAACTCCCCTTCAATGCGGACGACATCGGCGCGCTGCTGCTGCAACAGGTGAAGCAGTCGCCGCCCAAGCCAACGACTCTGAATCCTGACCTACCCCTATCGCTCGAAAACGTCATCATGCGCACGCTGGAAAAGAAACCCGAACGGCGCTATCAGACGGCTGATGCGCTGGCCAATGCACTTGAAGCTGTGGTCGCGGTGCCCCAGGCCAACCAAACAGGCGGCTCTGCTGACCCAAGCCGCCGCACGTCCACGATTCAGTTCCGCAACCGCACCATCCGCGTGCTGCTGGCCGACGACCACCGCGTATTGCGCAAGACTATGATTTCGTTCCTGGAACAGCGCGACGACTTTGTGGTGGTAGGTGAGGCCGAAGACGGCGAAGCAGCGCTGCGTCAGACGATTAACCTGCTGCCCGATGTGCTGGTGCTGGACTTGAACATGCCCAAGATGAGTGGCCTTGAGGTGCTGCCGCGCGTCCGGCAGGAAGCACCCAGCGTGAAGGTGCTGGTACTCACCGGGCGTGAGGAAGATTGGTACATCGTCAAGGCGCTGCGCGCCGGGGCCAACGGTTACCTGATGAAGGCTGGCGATGAACAAGAACTCATTGACGGCATTGACAACGTCATGCAGGGGCAGTTGGTGTTGGGTAAAGGCGTGCCAGAGCGTATGGTTGACGGCATGATCGACAAGCGTGCCGAAAATACAGACAACCTCACCCAAAGCGAAAAGCAAGTGCTGCTGTACGTGGCGGCAGGCTATGAAAACGACGAAATCGCGCGCAAAATCTCTATGCCGCTGACCACGCTCATCGAGACGTTGGCCCAATCCATGAACAAGCTCAAAGCGGGTGACCGCCACGCTGCCGCGCTGACGGCCTTGCGGCTGGGGTTCATTTCCCTAGACTCGCTCCACGAGCTTTAAGCCAGCCGTATGCACATGCGACTGGCTGCGTCGTTATCCGTTTAGTCTAGCCGCCTGCGGATGACAGTATGCATGGCGACCGATACCGTGATAATCAAGCCGTAGATCAGCTGCGTCCAGAACCCGGTCAGGCCAATAGCGACAATGCCGCCGTTAATCGAACCGATGATGAACGTGGCAATAAACGTGCCCACGATGCTGCCCGTACCGCCAAACACAGACGTTCCACCCAGGAAGACCGACCCTAGTGTGGTCATTAACTGGCCTTCGCCCAGCGTGGTGAAGAAGTTGACCACATGCAGGCTGGAAAGCAGCCCGGCAAACGCCGCCGCCATCCCAACCCAGGCGAATAGCAAAATGCGTGTGCGATCCACACTAACACCCATCAGGCGGGCACTGTTCTGGTTGTCACCGATCAGATACACATGCGCACCGAAGCGGTGGCGGTTCAATACGACCCACACCACGCCTGCGATGATGAGATACCAGATCATTTGCGCCGGGATGTAGCCGAACACCTTTCCGACAAGCATCTGCCCCAGAATCGAGTTCTTGGCTTCCACTAGCACAGCGCCTTTGCCCTCGCGCACGACCAATACCACGCCGCGCCAAAAGAACTGCGTGCCAATGGTGGCAATCAGGGCCGGAATGCCAAGTTTGACCACAATCAGGCCGTTGGAAAGGCCCACCAAAAAGCCGGATAGCAAACAGGCACCAAAGGCGAGCCACACATTGCCGCCCGTCATCTCGAAGGTGCCCGCAAACGTGCCGACACCCACCGCCATAATCGATGGGAAGGACAGGTCAATTTCACCTGCGATGACGACCATCGTCAGCGGCATGGCGATGATACCGAAAAACGGTACGGTGGCCATAAACGCACCGTAGATTTCCGGCGCAGTGAATGTTTCTGTTGCGGCGACGAGATATAGTATCCACAGCAGGATCAACACGGCGAAGATGCCGAGTTGAAGCGCGTTGCGCCGCGCCAACACGAGTAACGGCGATGGGCCAGCAGGTTGTACAGGTTGCGAACTTTCTGCTTGCGAGACCATCAGAATGCCTTTCAAAACCTAATTAAGCGATAATTGCGATGCCTAAAAGCTGCCGGTGTGCGCCACTTGCCGCATTTTGTCGAGCAGGTCGTTGAGCGTGATGTCGCTCGTCATGAACTGGCCTGCGACCCGTCCCCGGTCAAGTACGACGATGCGGTCAGCCACTTCGTACACGTGGAAGATGTTGTGGTCGATGAAAATCGCAGACTTGCCTGCCGTCTTGATGTTGCGCACAAAATCCAGCAGCTTGCCCGTTTCACTGAGCGCAAGGCCCATCGTCGGCTCGTCCAGGATGATGATTTCCGCGTCGAAGTACAGCGCCCGCACAATGGCCACCCCCTGCTTTTCGCCACCGCTGAAGTTCTTCACGACCGAATCTGGCGAGACGGCAGACGAGGTAAAGCCCATCGACTCGCGCATGAGCCTGTCCGTTTCGGCGCGCATTTTGCCCACGTCCATCAGTCCGAAGCGGTTGGAAATCTCCCGCCCGATGAAGATGTTACGCCACAGCGACTGCTGTTCACTGAGGGCGCGCTCCTGATAGACGGTTTCTACGCCCAGTTCACGCGCTTTGGGCACGTTCAGGTGATCGACGCGCTGGCCGTTGAAGTACAGTTCGCCTGTGGTGGGCCTGTGGTAGCCCGTGATGATTTTGATCAGCGTGGACTTGCCCGCGCCGTTGTCACCAACCAGGCCAACGACCTCTGCGGGGTCAACGTGAAAATCCACACCGCGCAGCGATTGCACCTCGCCAAACGACTTGGTGACGCCTTTGAGTTCGAGTTTATGAGTCATAAGGTTACCTGCGATAGCTGTAAGGGAGTGCAGCGCACCCCCTCACAGCATGTGAACTTAGCGGATTTGCTGTTCTACCAGCGGGGCTAGCAGATCAACATTGTCGGCGTGGGCAAAGCCTGCGCCCGTGTCGATGTTCATGCCAGAGAAGTTGAACTGAGAAGCCAGGCAGATTTGCAAAATCGGGATATACCCTTGCAGCCACTGCTGCTGGTCAATCACCAGGTCAGTCCAGCCGCCGCGAATGGCCTCTACCGTCGCGCCAGACAGGTCAAAGCCGATCATGGTCAGGTCGTCTGGGCCGAGGCCAGCCGCTTCCATGTAGGCCTGATGCGTCGCCGTCAGTGCGCCGTGGTCAGTCACGACAAGGTCAACCTCTGAGTTAGCAGATACGTACCCAGTAAAAGTCGGGATGCCCTGCGCGGCTTCGGTGTCGGTAGCGCGGTCAATTTCGATGTAGTCAACCGTCATACCCGCTTCTTCAAGGGCGTCAATCACACCCTGTGTGCGCTGGCCGCGCTCTGGCAGGGACAGCAAGCCCCACACCATTGCCTGGTCGCCTTCACCAAAGCCAAAGCGAGAAACGGCTTCCGTGCCCAGGTTGAACCCGGCGGAGTAGTTCTGTGCGCCCACATAACCAAAGCCTGCGCCCTTATAGGCCGCTTCGATGCTTGGCAGCGGCGTGTTCTGGCTGGTGACGATGATGCCATTGGCGCGGGCGTCGTCAATGAGGGCTTCAAATGCCTCTTCGCCGGGGTGGCCCATCACCGCGATGCCGTCCGGGTTGGTGGCAGCGGCCTCTGCAAAGCCCGTAATCATCAGTTCTGGGTCCCAGTCTGACCAAACGATGTCAACATTTGCACCCAGGTCAGCTTCGGCTTGCAGGGCACCATTGTGTACGACCTGTGCGAACGGGCCACCTGCCGGGCCACCGGGGAAGAATACGATGTCCACGCCGGAGCACCACTGGCCTTCGTCCTGTGCGCTAACCGAGGTGTTGCCCAGCGGAGCGAGGGCAATCGTCATGGCGACGACGACCATCAAAATGGCAAACTTCTTAATCATCTTACTTGTCTCCAAATACTTGTAGTTTTTATAAACAGGCGGGGCAATATACGCCCCACCTGGATTACACATCTCTGCGAAGGACTAACCTTCGTCGGACGCTTCCATGTCTTCTTCAGACATGTCTTCGTCCATGTCCTCTTCCATCATTTCCTCGTCGCACGTCATCGGCGGCTCGGCGTCCGGGTCTTCTGGAACGGTCGGCTCACCGTTGTCGCACTCTGGGAAGCCGGCAACCGGGTCTGTCCAAAGCTCGCCAGCCAGGTACGATTCCAGGTTGTCTGGCGTGACGACAGTGGACGGCGTCAGGATGATCTGCGGAACGTCTTCGCCCTCAAAGATAGCGGCCATTGTGTCGATCACGGTTACACCCATGCGGAACGGGTCTACGCCGAGGGTGGCACTGAACTCGCCCGCTTCCAGCAGGTCGAGCGTCGGCTCGTTGCCGTCAATGCCCACAGCGAAGAAGTCTTCATTGATGGTCAGGCCCAGGTCAGTCGCAGCCAGGGCCGCACCGATGGCCATTTCGTCACTGTTGCCGTAGAACACGTCGATTTCCGGGCTTTGCTGGAGGGCAATACCCGCAACTTCCTGGCCGCGTGTACGCAGCCACTCAGCGCTCTGCTGGCCGACGACTTCCACGTTGGGGCAGGTATTGGCCAAACCAGCCTCGAAGCCACCCGTGCGGCGGCGGCTGAAGATGCTGTCGATGCCCAGCAGGACGTAAACTTCACCGCTGGTTGCTTCGACGTCTTCGCCCGTCTTGCTGGCGATCAGCTCGCAGGTGTGGGCAGCCAAGGCCTCAGCACCGCCCCATTGGTCGTAACCGATGTAAGAAGCAACATCCAGGGAGGTGTCGCTGAACGGGGTGATGAAGTTGTGCGCCAAAATGGGCACACCACGGTCGTTAGCGGACTGAACGGCGGTCACGGCAGAGTCTGTGCCGATGGGGTTGATGCTGATGGCCTCAACACCCGTTTCCAAAAGCTGTTCAACGGTGGTTACAAAGGCCTGGAAGTCACCTTCGCTGGCCGGAGCCTGCACGATGAGTTCCCAACCGAGTTCGTCAGCGCGCGCCTGAGCGCCGTCAACCATCGCCACATGGAACGGGCTGGTGAGCGCCGGGGGAACAAAGCCAACGGTGCGGGTTTCTTCATCTTGGGCGTGGATCACGCCAACGGACAGCAGCATTAGGGCTGCTAAAACAACAGTAATTTTACGAACCATACAAACAACCTCCTGTTTATGAAGTAAATTTTTCTTAGCCGGAAAGGCGCGTTACCACAATTCCAGCATAGAAAGCACAATTAGGATGCCGGTTGGCGCAGCCGCAACCGCAGCCAGGGCACTTCACCCTGCCGGATCACGTCCAGCAGCACGGCAATCACAATAATCACGCCCAGCACAATTTCCTGGGCATTGGACGGCACGCGCAGGTACACCATGCCCTGCGATACCACACGGATGATAAACACACCCGCCAACGTGCCCCAAATACCGCCCTTACCGCCTGTGAGCGGCGTCCCGCCGATGACCACGGCAGCGACGGAAATCAGGGTCATGTTGGTGCCGTTCTGATAGGCACCGGAGCGTAAACGGGCCATCACCAGCACGCCCGCAATCGCGCTGAGCAGCCCGCTAATGCCGTAAATCCAGATTTTGACGCTGTTCACGTTGATCCCCGACAGGCGCGAGGCTTCTTCGCCGCCGCCGCCGATGGCATAGGTGTAGCGGCCAAAGCGCGTGTGCCGCAATATCACCCAGGACACGGCGTAAATCACGAGCGCGACGACAAACGGCATCGGAATGCGCCAGCCGTCGGCAATGGGGATGTTGCTGGTCAAAAAGTCGAGCACGCCTTCACGCTGAATGTTGATACCCGCGCCGTTGGTGGCCACCAGCGCCACACCCAGCAAAATGCTACGGAAGCCCAGCGTCACAATGAGCGGGTTCATGCGCAGCCAGGTAATCAACGCGCCCTGGAACAAGCCAATGGCTAACCCCGCGCCCAACGCAATCAGCACGGCTAGCGATGCGGGGATGCCCTCAGCAATTTGGCCGCCAGCCACGTTGCTACCCGCGATCAAAATGGCGCACAGCACCCCGGCAAAAGACACCATCGCCTCGACAGACAGGTCAATCCCGCCCGTCATGATGACGTAAGTCTGTCCAGCAGAAACGATGCCAATGGCCGCTGCTTCTAGGACCAGCAGGCCCAGGCTGGTTGGCGAACGAAAGGGCGGGGCCAGCACCCACAATATCGCCACCATCAGCCCCAGGATGAGATACGGCCCTGCATTGCCGAGGATTCGGCCAGCGGTGGCCAGGGGTGACGCCGATTGGTTGCCAGTGGCGGAGCGAGTGTCTTGTGTTGCATCTACCATAGCGGTTTCCTTAATCGATCTTTACGGCTTGTTCGACGGCTTCGGGCACTTGAGCAGCAGAAGAGCCTGTTGCCAATTCCATGATGCTTTCCTGGGTCGCGGCCTCGCGATTCAAAATACCTGCGATGGTGCCGTCATGAATGACCATCACCCGGTCGCTCATGTTGAGCACTTCCGGCAATTCGGAACTGACCATGATGATGACCACACCTTGCGCGACCAAATCGTTCATCAGCTTGTAGATTTCCGCCTTTGCGCCCACGTCAATGCCGCGTGTAGGTTCGTCAAACATCAGGATGCGCGGTTCGGTGGCCATCCACTTGCTGAGCACAACTTTTTGCTGGTTGCCGCCAGATAGGTTCTTGACGAGTTGTTCCAGGTCGCTAATGCGGATGTCGATGCTGGCGACGTAGTTGTTGGCCAGCACGCGCTCTTTGCCCCGGTCGATAATCGGGCCGTTGGTGAGCGTATCCAGTACAGACATCGAAATGTTTTCACGGGTACTCAGGCCCAGCACCAACCCCTGCGATTTACGATCTTCCGTGAGCAGCGCCATGCCGTTGCGGATCGCGTCACGCGGGTTATTAATCGCCACCTGTTGGCCGTTGATGTAAATCGTGCCGCTATCAACCGGGTCTGCCCCGAACAGTGCCCGGAGTAACTCCGTGCGGCCTGCGCCTACCAACCCCGCCACGCCCAGTATCTCCCCGGCATAGGCACTAAAGTTGATGTCTTTGAGTTTGCCCGCCTGGTTTAAGCCTGCCACGCGCAGCACTTCGTCGCCGCGCTCAGCTTGCGCCTTGGGCATTTGCTCTTCCAGGGCGCGCCCCACCATCAGGTTGATAAGGTCGTCCATGTTCAGTTCGGCAACCGGGCGTGTAGCGATGTGCTGGCCGTCGCGCAGCACGGTGATGCGGTCGCACACCTCGAATGCTTCGTTCAGGTGGTGGCTGATGTACACCACCGATACGCCGTTGTCGCGCAGTTCGCGGATAATGCCGAACAGGTCTTCGATTTCGTTCAGGCTGAGCGCCGCCGTTGGCTCGTCCATGATGATGATGTCTGAGCGGTGGTGCAGCGCCTTGGCCACTTCCACCATTTGCTGCTTGCCCACACCCAGCGTACCCACCCACACCCGCGGGTTCACCTCCAATCGCAGTTTGGCAAGCTGTTCACGCGCCTGACGGTGCATCTCACCCCAGTTGATAAACGGCCCGCGCATGATCTCACTGCCTAGGAAGATGTTTTCCGTCACAGACAGCATCGGAATCTGGTTAAGTTCCTGGTGGATGGTGGTGATGCCTGCGCTTTGTGCCTGACGCGGGTTATTGAACGTGACGGGCTGCCCGTTGAAGATGATTTCACCGCCGTCAGGCTGGTACACGCCGGATAGAATCTTCATCAGTGTGGATTTGCCCGCGCCGTTTTCCCCCACCAATGCGTGAACCTCACCCGGCATCACCTCAAAGCTGACGTTGTCCACGGCCAGCACGCCAGGGAAGCGCTTGGTAATGTTGCGCATTTCAAGCAGGGGCGCTGTTGCCTGGGTCATGACGATTGACCTTCAACCTGGGCTTGCGCCTCGCGCACACGCGGCAGGACGTTTGCGTCTACGTCGTCGTCGTTGTTCGGCGTGGACACATCCCGGAACAGGAACCAGTCCTCAACGTGTTGAATGCTGGCCTGCGGCTGCACGGTTTGCAGCGGGCCGAGCGTTTCCAGTTCTAGCATAAAGTCGTTGGTGAACGTCTCAATTGTGCAGCCAGCGTCGGGGTACGTTGCGCCGTCTACGTGCTGAAACAGCTTCACAAACAGGTGACCGTCGCGGGTGCCCGCAATCCAGCCATCTTCCACGTTGCTGCCCACTTTTTGCGGAGCGTCGGTGTCGCTGTTCTGTTGCAACAGCACGTACTTTTTGCCCCATGTCCAGCGCGGGTCGTCCATGTGCGTGTACGGCCACACCACGAGCGCGTTGCCAGGGAGCAGGTCTTGCGGGTGGCTGCCGCGCGGTGACATCGGGAATATGCACCGATAGCCTGCACCCATTACGCTGAGTGCCCACGGCGCTATCGTGATCGGCCACATCCCCATATTTTGCAGGCTGTGGGTCACCCGTATGTGCGCTGCATCGTCGGACATGGTCAATTGTAGGGCTTTGCGCAGACCTGTTTCCGGCTCAACGGCCTGCTGAATCAGCACGCTGCCGTTTTGCTCGGACACCTCGACCGGGCTGTTGTCTGGCAAGTAGGTGCGGGTGAGGTCTTCTGGCGCGTGCCAAAAGCGATGCCCACCGTATAACTGCCACGCGTCCCCGCTGTAACCGAGTGCGTCGGGGTCGTTATAGAATTCGTTGCCCGCGCCCGTAAAGCCAAAGTGAATCAGGCGCGGCCCCACGTCACCCGTGATAATCACGTCAATGAGACCGTTGCTAAGCTGGTAGTTGGTTGCCCAACCGCCATATTCGACCTGTGTGAGTTCTGCCATCAGTCTACCCGCCTATTTGTGATAGTACGTCGGCCAGCCGAGGTACTTGTTTAGCGCTTCGTCCAGAATCCACGCCACATGCGCCTGATTCACGGAAACGTGATGCTCGTAGCCGTTGTTGCAGATGTGCGCCAGCAAGTCCTGATAGTTGGGCACCTGCACCACGCCGTAACCGCCAAAGGTATCCACCGGGTCGTCGGTGAAGTCGCCTTCGCCCACATACGCCTTGATGGTGCCTGCGAAATCGTCGGTGGTGATGCGCAGGTAGGTAAACGGCTGCTCGCTGATGCGCCCGTAGATGGTGCCGAAGGTGTTTTCTTTGCCCACGTCGCCCGCAATGATCTCCTGGTAGTCCATCACCGGGATTTCGTCAATGAACACGTCTTTGGGCAGGTTGGAGCAGTGGAACACCACGCCCTTATCCGGGTCGTCGCCATAGTTGTTGTTCCAGTCTACCAGCGCGGACGGCTTGCCCGACGCCAGTTGCAGCGCCAGCATGGCCAGTGCGCCTACAATGTCGGTTTCGCACGCGGACGGATTGAGATTGTTGCTGCTCATGCTCATGAGCGTGCAGGGCACCACGCCGAAGTACTCTTCCATGCTCGTCCAGCACTGGATAGCGGTTGCGTCAAGGTCGTTGTCGGCCATCCAGCCGTCTAGCACCACGCCAAACTTGGCCATGCGCATGAGCGACACATCGGGCACATTTTGCGTTTGCGCGTAGCCCTTAATCGACTCAAGCTTTTCCTGCACAACCTCGTCATCATCGCTCAGGCGCTCAATGCGGCCAAACACTTCGGATAGGTCAAGCGTTTCTACGCTGATACCGGCCTTATCGAGCAGTTTTTCGCTAAAGCGCACCGTCTTAAACGCTTCCGGACGCGCCCCCATCATGCCCAGGCGCGCTGTGCGCATCCCGCGTACCACACGGCACACGCCGGCGAAGCGCTCCAGGTCACGAGTGAAGGCGTCGCTTTCCGGGTCCATCGTATGATTGCTGGTGAGCGTATAGGGAATGCCGTATTGATGCAGGTTGTTGCAGGAACTCATTTTGCCGCAGAAGCTGTCTCGGCGGTATTGGATGCTCATCTTGGTCGCGTCATCTGGGAAGGCATGAATGAGCACAGGCACGTTGAGGTCAGCAAAGCGGATGGTGTTGGCAACCGCACGTTCATCGCCGAAGTTGGGCAGCGTCACTAGAATGCCGTCAATGTCGTCGCGGTGCTGGCGGAAGTACTCGGCGGCCATGCGCGATTCTTGCAGCGATTCAATTGCGCCCACGTTGCTCTGGTCAGCGGGCGGGATGACGGCGTTAATCCCGGCTTTTTCGAGTACCTGTAGGATGGTTTCGCGTCCGCTTTCGGCCAGGTGTGCCGGGAAGAAGCCACGATTGCCGACGATAACAGCCAGGGTCACGGGGCGGGCGTTGAGGCGAGAGGCGGGTGTGAGTTGGGGTTCTGCCAAAGCCATAAGGCGTTCCTTTCAGAGAAAATAGGTTTAGTTCAATGGGCCGGTGAGGGGAAAAGCCACTCACCGGGGTATTTTTTATGTATTTAAGCCGTTTGAGTGGCAGTGCTGCTGTGCGCGTCGCGCTTGATAGCCTTGAGGCGCTTCATCACGTCGTTGGTGCCGCGCCCAAAGTAGTCGTACAGCGTCTTGTATTCTGCATAGAGCTTGTCGTAGACGGCCTTGTTTTCGGCAATTGGCTGTACCACTTCGTCTTTGAGCTTACCCATCTTCTCGGCGGCGGCTTTGATGTCCGGGTAGATGCCAGCCGCAACGGCTGCGTGCATGGCAGACCCCAATGCGGGCGTCTGTGAGGAGCCAGCCAGCTTGAAGCTGCGCCCAGTCACGTCGGCGTAAATTTGGCGCAGCAGCGCGTTCTTTTCTGGCAGGCCGCCCGCCGCAACGAGTTCTTTCACGGCGATGCCGCGTGCCTCAAACGCCTCGATGATCTCTCGCGTGCCATAGGCTGTGGATTCGATCAAAGCGCGGTAGATGTCCGGGGCGCGGGTGGCCAGCGTCATGCCGACCATCATGCCCGTCAGGTCAGCATCGACTAGCGTAGAGCGGTTACCGTTCCACCAGTCCAGCGCAATCAGGCCGTGTTCGCCAACGGCTTGCTTGGCCGCTTCTTGCTCCAGGTACTCATGCAGGTTGAGTCCGGCTTGCTGCGCCGCGTCGTGATATTCCGGCGGCACGGCGTTGTCAACGAACCACGCGAAAATATCGCCTACACCGGACTGCCCCGCTTCATAACCATACAGGCCGGGGATAATGCCACCCATCACCACGCCACACATGCCGTCCACGTCTTGCAGCGCGTCGTCAGACATAATGTGGCAGGTGGATGTGCCCATAATCATGACCATCACGCCCGGTTCAGTCGCTTTGACGGCTGGTGCGCTGACGTGTGCGTCCACATTGGCAACGGCAATGGCCGTACCAGGATTCAAACCAAGTTTGGCGGCCATGTCTTCGGTCAGGCCGCCTGCACGGTCACCCAACTCGGCGAACTCGCGGCTCATCTTCGCTTCTACCACATCGACAAAGTCTGGGTGCAAGGCGGCAAAGTACTCACGCGGCGGGTAGTCGCCGTCCTGAACCATCGCTTTGTAACCAGCAGAACAGGTATTGCGCGATTCCGCGCCTGTCATCTGCCAGATGACCCAATCTGCCGCTTCGATGAAGCGATCCATCGCGTGGTAGACTTCTGGCTTTTCCTGGATGATTTGCAGCAGCTTGCTGAAGAACCACTCCGAGGAGATTTTGCCGCCATAGCGCTGCAACCAACCCTGGTTCATCTGACGGGCCGTTTCGTTGATCTGATCCGCTTGTGGCTGGCTGGCGTGGTGCTTCCACAGCTTGACGTAGGCATGCGGCTCGTTTTTGAACGCGTCTAAGAAGGCCAGCGGCGTGCCATCGGCTTTGACGGGCATGGGCGAGCTTGCGGTGAAGTCCGTAGCAATGCCGACGATCTCATCGGGGCTGATGCCGCTCTCTTTGAGGACAGCCGGAATGGTGTGGGTCAGGACGTCGATATAGTCCTGAGGGTGCTGGAGTGCCCAATCAGGCGGCAGGCGGTCGCCTGTGGTGGGCAGCACATCGTCAATAACGCCGTGGGTGTAATCGTGGACGGCGGTGGCCACTTCGCGTCCGTCGCGGGTGTCTACGAGGAGGGCGCGACCGGAAAGGGTGCCAAAGTCAACACCGATGGTGTACATAATCTATTCTCCAGGAAAAAAGAAATAATCTTCCCTAAAATTGCACAACGGCCTGTGTTTTGGGCTGTTGTGAACGTTCACATAAATTAAATCTCATCTAGTCTTTATTGTCAAGCGATTGTGCCCGTTTGTCAAAAACTGGTATCTGGCGGTGGGCAAGTGCTGCTGCGAAGCATGAGTTGGGGGGCAATCACGCGCTGTTCGTGGGGGGCGTTTGGCATCTGAATCAGCTCGATGAGGTAGGTGATGCCCTGCTGTCCTACTTCGTTGAAGTCCTGGCGGACGGTCGTCAGCGGCGGGTCGAAGTAGGTTGCCTCTGGGATGTCATCAAAGCCCACGACAGATACATCCTCTGGCACGCGGCGGCCATGTTGACGAAGCGCGCTAATCGCGCCCAGTGCCATTTGATCGTTGCCCGCAACAAGTGCAGTAAAATCGCACTCGGCTAACAGGCGCTGGGTGATGTGATAACCGCTTTCCGCCGACCAGTCCCCCTCGTAGCTTGGCAGCGGGTTCAAGTCACTGGCAGCAAGGGCGTCTTGCCAGCCATTGTGACGGGCCAGCGCACCAAAGGCGTAGCGGGGGCCGGTGATTTCGCAGATGTGCTGGTGGCCGAGGTCAATGAGGTGTTGGGTGATGTCTCGGCTGCCTGTGTATTGATCCACGATAATGGAGGGGGTTGTGGTACCCGGTGCGTTGTCAATTTGGATCAGCGGGATGTCGCGGAATTGCGTCACGAGTTCGTCGTAGGCGGCACTGGCCACTTGCGCAATGATGATGATGCCATCGACTGACCACTGCAAGACGCTGTCTGCAATCGCGCTTACATCGTTGTCACGGAGGGGGTCAAAGTTGGAAAAAATCAGGTCGTAGCCCGCCTCGCGCGCGCTTTGCTCAATGTTGACCATCATCTGCGTGGGGCCGAAGAAGCGCATGTTGTAGGTAATCACGGCCAGCGTTTGCGACTGGCGCGTGGCTAAACTGCGTGCGGCTTTGTTGGGCCGATAGTTCAGCTTTTGAATCATGTGCAGCACGCGTGAGCGCGTGGCTGGCGCGACGCTGGGGTGATTGTTGATGACGCGGGACACGGTTTGGTAGGACACGCCAGACGCTTCGGCAACGTCCATCATGGTGACCCGTTTGCGGTCCGGTTTGGCGTTTAGCGGTTCGGCTTCAGGCATGAGATCAACTCGGTAGGCTGTGTTACGAATAAAACATCTGTAGAGAGGCAATACATTTAACCGCGCATTAACGCAGCCAGCATTAACCTACCACAAATCGCAGCCTTTGCGTACAGCATGGCACGGCGATCGCAAGTCGTCCAATACCTTTTTCACCTGTTATTGGTCTTGGTGGCTTTGCAGGATCAACAGGGGGGTTGGAAAGCCCTTTCAGGGAACCGAGCTTACTTTCTAGTTCCGATCGTTAACCAACGATTCTCAAAGTCATCCAGCGTCATTCCCAAACCATCGTCGCGGAGTACAAATATGGTGTTCCCCCGTTCTTTGTTGTCATCACCTCATTGTAGTTTATAATAAACTCACCCCGTGGCTGTTTCTGTCATGTCTGTGCTGCGGGAGGGCAGCAGTGCAACAACAGTGGATGCGACCGCGCCAACTGCCACCAATACCAGCAGCACGGTTGCCGAAAGATCGGTGGCAAACAGCGGCGCAGATGGCGTAACAACGGTTTCATCAAGCGATGCCCATTTATGAACCTCCGCCACTTCGAAGTTGTCACTCGTTACCATGTCCAAAAAGTCGCGGCGGCTGCGGTAGCGCACAATCGTTGACGCTTGGAAGAACGCAGCATCATCGTCCAGTGTGTTTATTCCGGTGACAATCTTACGCGCACCAAAATACGGGTAGCTGGCACGTCTGAACAGCTCAGGGGTAACAAGTTCGCCATAGCGGGCGGCTGCCTCTGCGCCAGTTGTGATCTCTGGATAGAGACCTTCGGGGTAATTGGCGTCCTCACTGAAGTCGTTCAGGTTAAACATATAGAACGACTGCCCATCGTCAGACTTGAAGAACTCCACAAATTCCGGCGTGATGGTGCCGTTGGTGCCATCGCCAATTTCCATATCGGCAAGTGCCTCGTCTACTTCTGCTTCTGTGAGTGGTGGGCGCAGCGGTGTGTGCCACAGGTAAAAACCGGTGTACCCTACCGCCAGTACCGCCCAAAAAATTAAGAGTGATCGTCGCATGTCAGTCTCCTTTACTTTTGTGTACGCATTACAGGTGGTGCCTCATGCCCGCGGGTGAAACGACTCTCATGTGCGCCCAACCCTCGCGCAACCTAAGCACCATAGCGCGCGTTGTTGCCCGCCATCACGTCTATAACGTCGCCGCTGATATAGCGTGCGCCATTACTGCACAAAAAGTGGATTGCATTGGCAATTTCGACGGGATCAAGCAGCCCGACCGGCAGAATATTTTGCTGTCGCAACGCTGCACCTACCATGCCAATAGAGGCACCCGGTATAGGAAGCGCCGCCAGTGCATATTCGTTGTCAACCAACGGCGTATTGACCGCAGAGGGGCTTACCACATTGCACGTCACGTTGTGCTCGCCCATCAGCATGGCCGTCGTTTTGGCCAGGCCGATAACTCCCCACTTGGTTGTGGCGTAAATTGGAGCAGCCACCCCGGGTCCACGCCCGGCAATGGACGACACGATCACGATGCGCCCGCTGTTCTGCTCACGCATGATGGGCATAGCAGCCTGAATCGTCTTGATCGTACCGCCCAAGTTAATGTCGAGGATGATGGCGACTTCTGCCTCGGTGAACGCCTCTAGCGCACCAAACTGCGTGACGGCGGCATTGGCGACCAGCATATCCAGGCTGCCAAACGCCTCTACCGTCTGGGTCATCGCGTTTTTTAACGCGGCACCATTGCGGATGTCACCCTGGATGGTCAGACAGCCTACGCCCAGTGCCTTGATAGTTGTTTCAGCGCGTGCGAGGTCTTGCGGGGTGGCTAGTGAATATTCCACCCCCTCAATATCGCTTGCAATGTCGTAGATAACGATATTGGCTCCATGCTGCGCGAGTGCCTGGGCTGTGGCAAAGCCAATACCGCGTGCGCCACCTGTAATAAAGGCAGTTTGGCCTTCAAAATCGCGTGCCTGCTGGGCTGCACCAGCGGGATTGCCACTTGTCATCAATCCAATACCAACAGTGGCGGCCCCGGCACCCTTTAAAAACTGGCGGCGGTTCATGCTATTCGGCGTGTTATTTTCCATGCGCTTGTCATCCCTATCCAAATTTAGTTGATTTTGTTCAATGGGTGTCGCTGATATTTCGCATCATACATTTGGTATCACAGCGGTCAACAAAAACTTATTTCGCAATGTGACTTGTGTAACAAATTGTTTGAAGCTGTTTCAGAAGTCATACTTCGTAATTTTGGCATAGGGTGCGTATGATATGATGAACGCTAGGGTTGGCAATGCCACCTGACTTGTCAAACGCAAAAAAGCCTGCCTATGCCTGCCAACCACAACGACCCCCGTGTGCGCAAAACCCGGCGCGGCCTGCGCGATGCCCTGCTTCGGTTAATTGTGCGCAACGGCTACGATGCCATCACAATTCGGGACATTGCTGAAGAGGCAGATATGGCCCGTGTGACGTTTTACCGACATTACCTGAACAAAGAGGAACTGCTGGCTGACTGTCTGGATAAGCTGTATGAGGAACTGGGAGAGCGCACCCCGCCTATCACGCTGGAGCGATTGCAATCCGGTTATTCTCCGGTGCGGAACTACTTCGAACACCTGGAAGAGCAGAAGGAACTTTATCGCATCCTGTTTACCAGCCGACGCGCTCACATTGCTCACAACCAGATGCGGCATCATCTGGCGCAACGCGTACAGGAGATTCTTGCAAGACATGAGAGCCGTGCGGTTCCGTCAGAGATTATGGCTTACTATGTTGCCGGTGCCCTAATGGGACTGGGGCGTTGGTGGCTGGAGCATGATGTTCCCTATTCAGCACATCACATGGCAGATATGGCGTTGTATATCACCATGGGAGCGATTCGGCAGATAACTGATGCCGACGAAAAGGACTTTGATTTGCCGCAGCTACCGCCCAATCCTAGGAAATTTACAGGGCGTTAGGTAGTGGTCAACCACACAGGGAGCTAAGGAAAAGGGATATACTATCGGTCAAAAAAGGACGAGACCGATGGAGCGAAATCAGACCTATCCAATTGAGTTAACCGAAACCGAGCGAGTCGATTTGGAAGGGATAGTGAAAAGGGGGCAACAGAGTGCACGTGTCAGAAGGCGTACCCAGACATTGCTGTGGAGCGATGCCGGGAAAAGTGACCTTGAGATTGCTGATTTACATGGCATTACGCCGTTAACCGTAGCAACCACTCGTGAAAACCGGGTCAGGTTTTGACGATACGCATTATCAGTCCGTCAGCTACCAGACGGCATAAAAAACCAACGAGGGGCATGATCGACAGGAATTTCGCCAACCCTGGGTCGTGACTGAACCGGAATACCTTGCCTATTTGCGCAAAGGCACGCAATGGGCGAAGCTAACGAGTTTGATTAAGCTCGTCACTGTTCGCGTCACGCCGACCAAAACGGAAACCTCAACCCGGTATTTTGTCAGCAGTTGGCTTGCTTCGGCGCAAGCCTTTTTGCCTGCGATTCGGGATCACTGGCAGATTGAAAATGGCTTGCACTGGGTGCTTGATATTGCTTTTCGTAAGGACGAGTCCCGCATTCGCAAAGATCATGCTCCGCAAAATATGGCACTTTTACGACACCTCACGCTCAATCTGCTCAAGCAGGATACGTCCGTCAAAGTTGGCATTGCTGCCAAACGCAAGATGGCAGGATGGGACAACGACTATCTTATGAACGTTATTTGTGCGTGAAGAATTCCATATACGATTACCCTATACAGCATGGCTGTTGTTTGACGCCGCTGATGCAACACGGTAGCCTATGACGAATGATGTACCTTTCGTTTGTTTTCAAAGTGCTTTAACTCAAAAAAGGGACTCTCATGGCAACTCCAGAACAAGTTATTGAACAAGCACTCGACGCGGGCAACGGTGTGGTGCGCTTGGCCCCAGCGTGGGTACCCCGCTCGTTTTGCGTACCGGGGCGGCGGCTACGCTTGCACACCAACGACCTGTACGCGCTCGGGGCGAATCGCGGCGGCATTGACGAGCGCTGGTTTTCGTCCACCACCCACGCCGATAACGGCCCCCTGACCCCTGGCGACGAGGGCTTGAGCTACATCTACGTGGACGATGACAACAAGGTCACGCTGAAAGAAGCGATTGAACAGCACGGCGTTGACTTCCTTGGGCAGGAAGCGGTGGATGCCTATGGCGGCTGGGCGATGTACAGCAAATTCTTCGACAATATGTACCCGCTGCCGCATCACATCCACCACAGTGATGAGAAGGCGGCAGATGTGGGCGCTGTTGGCAAGCCAGAAGCCTATTTTTACCCGGCCCAGTACAACTTCGCGCTCGATACCTTCCCCTATACGTTTTTTGGCCTGGAACCGGGCACCACGCAAGAGCAGGTCGCGGACTGCCTGCGCCGCTGGAATGATGGCGATAACGAGATTTTGGCGCTGTCCAAGGCTTACCGCCTGCAAATCGACACGGGTTGGTATGTTGGGCCGGGTATTTTGCACGCGCCGGGGACGATGTGTACCTACGAACCGCAGCGCGCAAGTGATGTCTTCTCCATGTGGCAGTCGCTCATTGCAGACTATCAGGTTGTTGACCGGGCGCTGCTTGTGAAGGATATTCCCGAAGACAAGCATGAAGACTACGACTATATGCTGTCCCTGCTGGACTGGGAAGCCAATGTTGATCCCAACTTTAAAGAGACCAACTTCCTGACGCCCAAGCCAATCGGTGATGTGGCCGCAATGGAAGCCGAGGGCTACTTGCAAGAGTGGATTACCTACGGCAGCGAGTGGTTCAGTGCCAAGCGCCTGACGGTTCACCCGGGTCGCACCGTGACGATTAAAGACCCGGCAGCCTATGGCATGATCTGCATTCAAGGGTCAGGGACGTTTGGTGCCCACCGCGTTGCCTCACCCGTGATGATCCGTTTTGGTGAGATGACCGAAGACGAGTTCTTCGTCACAGCGCAGGCCGCTGCCGAAGGCGTAGAGATCACCAACCAAAGCAGCACGGAACCGCTGGTGATGCTCAAGCACTTTAACCCTGGCCACCCCGACGTACCGTCCATCAGCTAGACACGACGACACGATTGCCCGTAGGACAAGCCCGCAGCACGGGCTTGTCTATGTTGCGGTGTGAAGTAGGTGCGAGATCACGCGGACAATAAGACCACCATTAGAATCGTGGTTGCACGCGTATACTCCATAAACGGACGGTCGTCCGTTTATGTGGATAATGGTAGAGTTATCGCGCACATAAGGAGAGGACACACACCATGCAACTCAACGGTTTACACCACGTCACATCCATTTCACGGCAGATTGGCCAAAACGCCAGCTTCTACACGCAGCTATTGGGCCTGCGCCTGGTCAAAAAATCCGTCAATCAGGATGACACCAGCGCCTATCACCTGTTCTACGCCGATAAGGTCGGCAGCCCCGGCACCGACATGACCTTTTTCGATTGGAGTCACATCCCGCAGGAAGCACGCGGTACCGATAGCATTGTGCTGACGGCGTTTCGTGTTGCCAGCGCCGACGCGCTCGCCTACTGGGTCGAACGCTTCGACACATACAACGTCCAGCACAGCGGCATTGAGCAGTTCGGTGACCTGAATGTGCTGCGCTTCGAAGACCCAGAGGGCCAGCGTTTGATGCTTGTGGACGATGGTGGCGCGCCTTTTCATGGGGAAGCGTGGGACGGCGCAGGCATCCCGGTAGAACATGCGCTGCGCGGCTTTTACGCCGCCATGCTGTCCGTACCGTCCATTGAGCAGACGACCCTCGTCCTGACGCATATCCTGAACATGACCGAGGCGCGGACGGTCACGTACCCTACCGGCCAGCAGGTTCATGTGTTTGCGATGGATGGCGGTGGCCCCGGCAACGAGCTATGGGTGATGGTCGAGCCGAACGCGCCAATTGCCCGCTCTGGGGCAGGTGGCACCCATCATATCGCCTTCCGGGTGGCAAACGAGGCGGCTCAGGCCGATTGGAACAGCCACATCCAACGGATCGGCCTACCGACATCAGGCCATATTGACCGCTATTACTTCAAGTCCATCTACTTCCGCATCTCTGGCGGCATCTTGTTCGAGATTGCAACGGACGGCCCCGGCTTCGCTGTAGATGAGGACATGGAAACGCTGGGCGAACGGCTTGTACTACCACCTTTCCTAGAGCCGCAGCGTGCGTTGATTGAGGCGCGGATTAAGCCTATCGTCATGCCTGCGCTTGAGGGCTAACCCCACCAGCCAACAGCGCGCTAACCGTCGGCTAGCGCGCTGTTTCATTATAGGTATGGCGGTACATCAGCAGGTCAGTCGCCTGCTGCGCTCGGTTCTCGCTGGAGCAAATCTCGTCGCTGGTCCATCGTTTCGAGCAAGGCGCGCCGGGTTTGATAGCGGTCAAGCCACTGGGCACCCAACTCCACGACGATAACGACCACTAACAGCGTACCCACGGCAAGGCGGGCCACATAGGCGGGGGTGGCCATAAAGATCAGGCCGATTTCCAGCAGCGCAATCGTGATTGTACCCAGGGCAGCACCAAACGCTGACCCCTTACCGCCGGAAATGCTCACACCGCCGACGAAGGCCGCCGTTGTGCCCGTTAGCAGGAGCTGCTGCAAGCCGAGCGGCTGGGCCGACCC
>CAWUJQ010000013.1:0-32388 GCA_963922445.1 uncultured bacterium | reverse complement strand
ACGTTAAGCCGAGAAGGCGTGGTCGCGCCTTGGGGTAGCTCAAAAAACGACCCCCGATGGGGAAATGAGGCTGAAAGCCCAATCCATGGCGACTGCCCCACACCGCCTAAAGGCGGCGGTTCCCGTCGCTGTTGGGTAGAAAGAGGTTTTAAGAAGACTATAGACATGACAGGCAAAGAAGATGACAAATACATTCTAGAGGTGGGGTTTTGGCAGCTACCGCTACAGTTGTATAAACTGTCAGAAGAAACCGTTTTAGCACACGCGGGATTGCCACTAGACTTATTCCAAAGACAGTCGCCTATAGTAACTGGCGATGACATCTACCGCATTGCCATCGCCGTTGACGAACTCAAAGCCAACGAACCCGCATTTACACTGCAATTCGTAGAAACATTGACACTCGATGCCTTCAGCCCGGTCACCTTCGCCTGCCTGTGCAGCCCGAACCTGAATACTGCGGCTAAACGCATTGAAAAGTATAAGCCCATTATTGGTCCCGCCAGGCTTGTCGTCAACATAACGCCGGACTACACGGATATTACAATCGGTCAACAAGAAGATTATCCACCTCTACCAAACATATTGGTTATCCTTAATTTACTGACCTTAGTCAAGGTCGCACGTTCAGCCACGCGGACGCATATTAATCCGCTTTCAATTTCTTTAAGGGAACAGCCATCAGCAATTGAGCAATATGAAGCCTACTTTGGCGTAACAATACAGATTGAAGACAGAAACAGCATTGTGTTCTCTGCTGAAGACGCCCAGAGGCCGTTTCTGTCTCCGAACCCAGCGATGTGGTCTGTTTTAGAGCCAGAGCTGCGCAGGCGGATGGAAGCCGCCAAAAATGTGGATCAAACCAGTAGCCAGGTGCGTGTGTGCCTCAACGAAATGTTACCGAGTGGCCAAACCACAATTGATGAGGTCGCTGCAAAGCTATCGATGAGTCCCCGAACGCTTCAGCGTCGCCTGCGCGATGAGGGAACCAATTACCAGGAGATATTGAGCAAGGTGCGCCTGGAAATCGCCTACCACTATCTGCTCAATACTGACTACTCCAGCCAACAAATTGCGTTCTTGCTGGGCTACGAAGAAACGCGGTCTTTCTTCCGAGCATTTCGCGCATGGACAGGGCAAACACCTGAGGCGATTCGGGCGTCGAACAATCGTAATGTGTGAGGTGGGGCGTCACGCTTCCTGATTGGTGGTGGCATAACTCACGACATTACGCTCGATTAACAACGCTGCAAGCCGATTGGCGATGATTTGCGAACCGTAGTCACTGTAGTGAATGTCATCGACCATGTAGGGGTTGTCCAGGGAGTCGGTTGCATCAAACAGGTCACTTATGTCAACCGTATGCGGGGTGTTACCCGCCAATACCCCCTCACGGAAGGCAACGTAGTTGTCATCGCGCCACGGCTGTAGAGTGAACAGGGGCAAGATGGCGTATTCATCCGCAATAGCTGTCGCCATGCGTCGGTTATGACGGTATGTGGCGATAATGCGCTCCAGGCGCTCGTCACGGCTGCCTTCGTACTCAAATTGCAGGGAATAGTTGGCCCCGGTGTTCATCATATTGCTGCCCTGTGGTGCGGGTCTGTTGAGCGTTTGCTGTGCCCAGCGTGCGGCAGGGAACGTGTCATTAACCGTAATCCAGGGGGCGTTTTGCTGGCCAGCAAGCAAGTTCACCTGCGATTCCCAGGCCGCAGACAGCGGGTTAATCATTGAGGTTTGTGTTGCAGCATAGACGGTGAACCACACATCATTAACGCCGTCCATAAACACGACCGCGTGGGGCGGCGGTTGCAACCGTAGGTTCGCCGTGAACAGCGCCAACTCCTGGGACGAGTTATAAATCGGTGCGCCGTAGTTGGTCACCTGCACCTGATAGTCTGGCAGTTCAGCCTGTAAAGCGGTTTGCACCTGAGACGGAATCGTCCAGTCGTCCCCCAAACCCCACCCGAACAGGGTTGAGCCGCCGAACAGCCACACACGCAGGGGCGGCTGCTCGGCGTAGGCTGCATCTGGTTGACGGGACTGGCGCACGCCATCCGCGTTGATGTTGAGGTAGCGGCCATCAAACTCTCTGGAAATTAGTCCCGTCCACGGATGCACTTGCCAGTGACCATTTGCTGCCCAGTCGTCATACTCCAAAACCGTTGCCTGGGCCTCAACTTCATCAACAAAGCGGTAGGTTTGCAACCGAAACCACTGTGAATAGACGGCGTTCATGCCTGACGGCCCCAAAACTGCGGATTCGTCCGCTGGTGGTGCCAGCAGACTGACGACGACCAGTGAAATAATCAGCAGCAGTAGCGTGTTAAACGTTATCGCAGCCGCTGCGTTGTACAGCCGCAGCCACCGTGATGAGGTCGATTGAGTTTCCTGTGACATTGTCCGTGTTCCTGTTAACTTGCAGTGCCTGCCTAAACCGCAAGGCAAGTCTAGGCGCGTCGCGCGGCAAATGGTATAACGCACTGACCGTCAAAAGCATACAATCCGCAAACTCAGGCGCTACCTATGAGCTTCTACACGACCGTCGCCCGCTACTACGATGCTGAAAACGCTGACAAAACCGATGATATTGACTTCTATCGCGATATGGCCGAGGACGTATCCCAGCCGATTCTTGAAATTGGCGTGGGGTCAGGCCGGGTCGCGCTGCCCCTTGCCCGTGAGGGGCATACCGTCCACGGGATTGACAATAACGCGGCCATGCTGGCGATGGCGCACGAGCGCATCAAGGCTGACCCGACCCCATACCGCAAACTTACGCTGCAAGAAGGCGACATCCTCACAGATGACGTACCCGGCGGCCCGTTCGAGATGATCCTGCTGAGCTATAACATGCTGATGCACTTTCACCAGCAAAGCCAGCAGCTTGCGCTGCTCAGCCGCTTACGCAGCCTGGTGGCCGATGGCGGTGTGTTGATTATCGACCTGCCGAACGCGGGCGAAACCTTCGCCACCCAGGACACCGACGCCATTTCACTTGAGCGCACGTTTATTGACCCGGCAAGCGGCCATATGGTGATGCAGCAAGCCGTCAGCGAACTTGACCGGGCCACCCAGTTTATGCGCGTGCAGTGGATTTACGACGAAATTGACGGGGACGGAGCCGTAAAGCGTACCGTGGCCCCGACTGTGTTCCGTTACTTCTTCCCGTATGAGGTGCAACTGCTGTTAAGCATGACGGGCTTCCGCGTCCATCAGATGTTGGGGGATGTTGACGGGTCGCCATTTGAGGACGGGTGCCCGCGTATGGTCATTCTTGCCGGGCCTGCTACATCGGAGTAAGCCTATTGCGCTGTGTAACGTCCTGGGTTCTAGTTGTGCCGCTGCTGCTGGCAGCAGGTTGTGCCGCTTTACCAGAGCCAACACCCACACGTGCCCTGTCTGGCCCGACGCTGGCCCCGACGGATGATGTGATACCTGCGCCGCCGTCAGAACTGCCAGGCAACTTTATTGATACGGCTGGGGCCAGTGACCCGACTGCTGCCGCGCTCCCTAACGACCTGGACTTACCCCCCCTTGCCATCACCGGGGCGGCGGGCGAAACCCAAACCGTGCAGATTTCACTGTCTGGCCAAACCGTCACCGCAGACCTATACCAAAACGTCGTGGTGCGCTCACCGGGGGTGATTTTGCTTTCAGAAAACCGTGAGGTATGGGGGCAATTCCCGCGCCAGTTGGAACAAAACGGCTACGTTGTGCTGGCTGTTGATGTGCCTGCTGGGACGAGCAGCACAAGCATTAATGAAATTGTGGGGTCATTCTCGGACTTAGCACAAGGCGTAGATAGCCGCCTAGACCCGGCGTGGATTGCCCTGGTTGGGGAACAGAGCGGCGCAGATGCCGCCCTGCGAGGCTGTGCGGTTGATTCACGCTGTGACGCGCTGGTCATGCTGTCACCGTTGTCAGGTGAGCAGGCATCTGTGCTGGCACAGGCCTATGGTGATCGTCCGTTATTTGTCGCCGCCAGCCAGGACGCCCCCGTCAGCTTTACGCTGGCCCAAACGTATGCCAACCGACTGCAAGGCGAAACCCTGTTCCAGCCGCTGGCAGGCGCAGGCAATGGCGCGCAAATGCTCACCAATCAGCCTGCGCTGGCTACACAACTCATTGAGTGGATTGCGCAGCAACTGCAACCCTAGCGCAAGAACAACGCGCCCGGATTAAACAGCTCTGACTGGTAAAACTCTGCATTCGGGTTTGCGTTCGCCCGCACTTCGAGGTGTAAGTGCGGCCCACTCGAATTGCCGCTGTTGCCCAACGTGCCAATGCGCTGGTTGGGTTGCAGCGACTGCCCCTGACTGACTTCAATGTCCTGCATATGGGCGTAAATCACAAACATATGGGCACCCGCTAGGTTACGCTGGCTAAGGCGCTGTTTTGTGAAGTCCGGCAGCAGGTCGTTGTCATAGCGGACGAGTACATAGTGACCAAAACCGAAGTTCCAGGCCGCGCTGTTCAACACATTGGGGTCGTTCAGGTTAAAGCCCAGCGACGGCGCGCTTAGGCCCTGAGCGCCGCACGGCTGGCAAAACGCAATCTTGGTGACGACACCACCATTTGGCCCAGCCAACAGCGGCTCACCGACGGCAGCACCAAAGTCCCAGCCCAGGTGATAGGATGTAAACTGCGTGTTCCCCTGGTTAGGGTTAAAGTCGCGTACCCAATACCCGCCTTCAACCGGGGATGGGTACTGGCCAGTGTTGTTGAGGCCGAACGTCCCAAAATCGCCCGTCAAGCGCACAAAGTCCTCGCGCACCCAGCCCTCATGGCCGTTGTAATTCACACGAATCCACTGGAAGGGATCGCCCGTCGTTTCTCCGGTACTCGTTTCCAAAATATCGAGTGCGGTTGCATTTGGGATGCGAACGACAATTGCGGTAAATGTGCTGCGACCCGTACGCAGGTTGAGTCCGCTTTGCCCGCGAATAATCACTTGGGCAGGGCCAGTGGGGGTTTCCCGCACAATCGTCGGGGTCGGTTCGGTGACCTCTAGTGGGGTCGCCGGCTCAGGGGTCGCCGTATCGGTCGTGGGAGGTGTGGTTGTGGTCGGTTGAGACGCTGTAATCACCTGCACATCGCTGACCGCCTGATCGGGTTGGGGCGCATTGCTTGGCTCGGTACCCGCAACTGGGGACGAGGATGTGATTTGCTGAACCCCGTCGTCGTCTGTATCCGTTTGAGATGGTGTCGGTTCAGTACCAGGGACAGAACTAGAGCTTGTAATCACCTGTACCCCACCCGGTGAGGGGGATTGCAGCGGGGTGAAGATAATGTTTTTATCCCGCGTCAGGGTGAAGGCCAGCACCGGCTGCGTCAGCATCCCGTAGCCAAAGTAAGAGCCATCGCCATGCACGGCGATCAAATCGTCGCGTGCCCATGCGTCCCGGCCATCGGGGAAAACGAGGTGGAACCATTGGTAGACCTTCCCGTCAAAGGCGTTACCATCCTGGTCGTCCATGACGTTTAACACGCGGATGCCTGTTTGCCCTTTGGGAGCCTTCAACACCAAATCGTTGCCCACGCCGGGGCCTGTGCGCACGTTGATTGTGTCCAGGCCGTCAACGCCATGAATCGTCACAATGAATTCATCTGTCATAAAAGTCCACTCCCTTTATGGTGCCTGCGTTTATTTACGTTCTCCAATTATGGCAGCGAAACCGCCGTTACGCACAATCACGCCTGTAAAAGTATCGTAGCGGTGGCTAATCGTCGGCTGCCTGCGCCACACCCACGACGCGCTCGCGCTCGGCCAGCAGGTCATCACGCGTGACAATCGTTTGCATGGTGATAACCCACGTGCGGATGTCCGGGGCGCTGTCGCGTAGGTCTTGCACAGCCTGCCCGGTTGGGTCTTCGCCGCCTGCATTGATGCCTTCCACCTGGTAGCCGCCGTAAAATGCAAACCATGCCTGGTTCAACTTACGAATATTGTAGCCATTTTCATAGAATATTTGCTGCCGCTCTGCCATGTACCGCTCCGCCTGCTCGATTTCGCCCTCCGCCAATAGCGCATCAACCGTTGTGCGCGTTTCGTGCATGGCCGCGCCAAAGTCAAATGGGGGTGGGGTTGGCGCGGCGGGCGGTTCGTCGGCGGGTGCTTCGTCAATAGAGCTGGGCAAGCGGGGTTCGTCGGGTACCAGTTCAGGATAGTAGCGTTCTAGCACTTTTCGACCCATTTCCCGACCAAAGATACTCGCAGTGGTTTCATTGATGATGCGCGCTTCGCCGCTCTCGGCCAATTCCGCACTCCACCCCAGGGGATGCAACATCAGGTAGTGATGCAGCCACTCATGCGCGAACGTTTCTATCGTGTAAGACAAGTTGCTCGTTTCTACGATCATGGCCGGGTAGAGCGCCATACCGCCAATCGGGACAATCACCGCAGCCATGTCCTGCTCCGTGTAGACGCGCTGCTCAATCGCCTCGCGCTCATCCACAGGGATCGGATTCAAGGTCATAGGGAACTTCATCTCAATTGCATCACGCGGTGACGTGACCAGCAGCAGCGTTTGCCCGGTAAAGCGCATCGCCATCGGTGGGGCGAGCTGGCCCCCTACACCAAAGCCCTCTTCAATTAGCAGCGTAGAGACCTGATCTTCCAGAATGGCTTCGGCTGCCGTTTGCCGTTGGCGCAGGTCAGCACGGCGGGCGTCCCGGTCGGCCCGCAGTTCAGCAGATTCGGCCTCCGGGTCGGTCACGGCTGGGTTGATGTACATGGCTTCGATTTGGGCTTCGATATTTTGTACGTCGGCCAGGTCTGCGAAGTAAGCCCGCACATAGTCGGAGCGTTCGGCTTCGCTGGCGAAAGCGTGGTGACGGGCTGTGGCTTGGGTGACTTTGGCACGAACAGCCCCAAGTGCCCAGCTTACGTAGTCGAAGTGAGCATCGTGGACGTGGGCGGCTACTTGGTAGTAAGGCGTGTTTTGCAGCGTTGCATGACGCAAAATAAGCAGCATCAGCACAATCAGCGCCAACCAGCGAACGCCAATCAACACACGCCGCGTGGCGCGCCACATAATACGAAGAATCGTCATATGCCTGGAACCGTTTTTCGTTTTGTTCCAGTTATTTTATGGCGGCGGTCACCATTGCAACACCCCATCTTGCCGGGATGCAGCTAGGCCTTGATGCCCTATCCGAAATAAAAAAACAGCCGGGGAATTTGCTTTTCCCGACTGTTTATTCGATTTCGATATAACGTTTCCACACATCAGGCCCCGTGCCAACGGCAATGACGAGGTAGCTGGTGCGCGGTGTTTTGGGTTCCCAGCCCAGCCTCATGCCCGCCTCGTTCGGTAGCCTGCTGCCCTTCCTGTGATTGCACTGTTCACAGGCGCACGCAGTATTTGTCCAGGTATCTCTACCGTTGCGGCTCTTTGGCACAATGTGGTCAACGGTGAACATTGACTTGGTGAGCAACTTGCCCTTTTGGATGTCGCCTGGCCTGACCCCGCAGTAAATGCAGATGTAGTTGTCCCGTATGAGGACACCCCGGCGGCTCCAGTGGGCCTGACGGCGTGGCACGTTGACGTAACGGCGCAGCGCAATCACCGATGGGATTGGGAACTCGCTGTCCACCGTTCGCAGCGTTTTACCGCTGTTTTCTACCGTGACGGCTTTTTCCGCCAACAGCAAGTTTATTGCACGGGGGATCGTAATCACCGAGAGTGGTTCCCACGAACTCCCGTTCAGGAGTAGAACACGTCCGTGAATAACAGACACAGCCAAGACCTTTCGATCCAGTCAAACAACTGTTATGTCGCCTGCGCTCATTGGCACAGGTTACAGCGTAGGCCGTGCCGACCAAACTCGGTGTTTTTCAGCAGTGACGTTCGGCACACAACCTGTCCGCTGCTATTGTGAATAGTATAGCAATATCCGGTCAATATTGCTTTAAGGATTCGTTATGCTGCCTCTCATTGGGCAGCCTCTCCACGATTTTACCACGCCTCAGGCAAAACGGGAGAGGCTAATACCGGGGTGCTTACGTGGCGTTTGTTCTCGGCCCGATGCGTCGTCGTCGAGCCAATAACCGTTTGCCATGGCGCATCTGCCTTTCTACTGTTTGTCGAATAAAGCTGCCGTGTGTGGCAGTCCATCTGTCATGCAATTGTTTCTGGTCGTTGCGGTTCGTCAGGTGGTCTGTACCAATCCGCTTAACTGCATAATGTGCGCGATTCGGCACAGATATTCGGGAACGTCGTTGGCAAAATCGGCTACAGCTTCCATTCGGCATTCCTCCTTGGCCTAATCGGTCGTTGAGGGTGCGGTGGCCCGCTTCCCTAACTGCCCGCGCTCTGCATAACGTACGATGGACGGGGGGCAACCAGCACCTCAAACGGTGACCGCTCTGCGGCAGGGTGGGGGCCATCAACAGGTTGACTGTCATCGTCCCCACATTTGCCGCCCTTCACCACACGGAACGCGGACTGCTGGGGTTGGTCGCTGCCGAGTTCAACCGCCGTCTCATTAGCGACGTAGGCTATCTCGCGCAGCCACCCGACGAGTTCATCCCGACCCCGTTCATTGAACGTGTCCAGCGTGTTGTGGCTGGCAGCGGCATGAATCTCTTCGAGCGTGCCCAGCGCGTCCATAAGGCGCGCCGCAGTGTGCAGGAAGGAGAGCGTGTGCTGGTTGTTTTGCATGAGTACACCTTCTTTAGGTTATAACTACATAAAACAAAAGAGCGTGAGACCTTTTGATCTCACGCCCTTTAATTTCTAAGGGTTGGTTCTATGTCGCGTCGTGCCTGCTTAGTGCCAGTTGGCCCTCCAGGGTATTTGACGCGCCACAGCGTGAGATCCGTATGTTTGCGCTAGCCGCTCAATAAAATTCGGATTCATCGAATCGTGACTGAGCCACTTCGTACCTCGATTGAGGTCACCATCGACCGGATATTGACGCAGAGCGAGCGCACCATCGTGGGATGCTAAGGCATCGCACGGCAAGTAGGCTATGCGGTTGGTGCGTTCTGGTCTGTTCTTTCCGGCAAACATGATGCGCCTACGCGCCTTTCTCTACGGATGTGTCATTCAACATTGCCAGGATGCTTTCGCCAGTGATAAACACTCGCCGCATCCCATTCGGTTTGCTCACTTTCAAGTGCCCCTTCTTTATCAGCCGCTTGAGCGTACTCAGGCTGATGCCAAGCGCTTCTGCCGCCTCCTGCCTGGAGTAGACCGCGCCCGCTTTGATCGTTGGCTTGGGAGCATTCGTCGTGTCAACCATGATGAAGTGCCTTCCTTTCACTTCCATAAGGGAAGTTAACATAGCTTACTAGGTGCGTCAAGAGACTACGTCTATCTTAAACAAGTTTTAAAGGGTCACAAGGGCCGTTTGGTTGCAATCTGGTTAAGCCCGCGCTTGACTTTTGCGACAGGGACGCCTAGCTTTATGGCATCAAATGCGATGACGGAGACAGTCCGCAGCATGGGCACCCACAGGGAGTGCGCGCCATAGACTGAGAGCGTGCGCGGGAACGCTGCATGTGGAATTCCCTCCAGAGCAGACGGGTGAACGCGCTATTGCGCCAGTAGTCCGCTCCGCTGAACCCGGCGTTACTGGGCAAGGAGCTGGGCGCACGACGAAGGTCGTGTCGTCAAGCAGGGTGGTACCGCGAGACGCTAACAATGCGCTCTCGTCCCTGTGTGGACGAGGGCGTTTTTTGTTTTCACTACACTGAGGAGAGAAATACCCGTGAGTATGCTAGACGACCTGGAAAAGCTGCACGAACAGGCCATCGCTGACCTGGAAACCATCAACAGCAGCGACGGCCTGCGCGAGTGGCAGTTGAAGTTCATCGGCAAAAAGGGCGAAGTGACGCTCATGCTGCGCAACACCGGCAAATTGCCAGCAGAGGAACGCCCGCTGTTCGGCAAGCGCGCCAATGAGATCAAAACGCTGCTAACCGAGGCCTATGATGCACGTCAGGAGTTGGTGGAAGAACAAGAACTGGCTGCCGACCTCGAAAGCGGCGAAATCGACATCACGCTGCCCGGACGTACCCAGCAGCGCGGCGGCCTGCACCCTACTACACGAACCTTGCGCCAGTTTTATCGCATTTGGGGGGATATGGGCTTCCAGGTGTTTCGCAGCCGTGAGGTCGAAGACGACGATACCAACTTCACCTTGCTGAACATCCCGCCGCACCACCCGGCCCGTGATATGCAAGACACGTTCTACACCACAGAGCCGAACATCATCCTACGCACCCACACCTCACCGGGGCAAATTCATGCGATGCGGGCGCTGGGCGAAGGCGGTACGCAGCCCATCCGGGTGATTTTGCCGGGGATGGTGTACCGCTATGAGCAGATTACGGCGCGCAGTGAGGTGCAGTTCAATCAGGTAGAGGGGCTGGCGGTGGGGCGTCACATCCAGATGAGCGACCTGAAGGGCACCATTGCTGCGTTTGCTGAGCGCTTCTTCGGTGAAGGTACCAAGGTGCGCTTTCGAGCGTCGTACTTCCCGTTCACTGAACCGAGTATGGAAATCGATGTGGAGTGCTTCCTCTGCGGTGGCAAGGGCTGCAACGTGTGCAAATACACGGGTTGGCTGGAAATCGGCGGCAGCGGTATGGTGCATCCAACTGTGCTGAAAAACGGCGGCTACGACCCAACAGAGTGGAGCGGGTTCGCATTCGGCATGGGGCCAGAGCGCATTACCATGCTCAAGCACAACATCCAGGACATCCGCTACTTCTGGAGCAATGATTTACGCTTTTTAGAGCAGTTTTAGGCTGATTGGTGACGAGGTAAGCAAGATGACGACGCGGCGGTGGCTGCAAATCGTAGTCGGGTTACTGGTAGCAACGGTGGGCGTGTTGGCTGGCCTGCAAGGTTGGCGCAACATGGGTTGGGGCAGCCTGTCACAGCTCATGTTATTCCTGATGGGGGCAACTATCGTGTTCAATGCCATTTGGCCGGGGCGCTTTGGACTCGCAACCCTTACGCGAGCCTACACAACAACCGCCGTATTGCTGCTCAATACGCTGCTGCTGTTTGTACTCATCGAAACGATGATTGGCGTGTTCGTCAACGTGCGCGATGGTTACGTTAGGCCGCGCTTTGTGGATGTAGCCGAGATCCGGGAGAACCTGCCCTACTACCAACAGGTGCGCTGGGGGCAGGCACACTGGGCCGAAATTGACACCATTCCGGAGCGCTACGCACCGTTCACGGTCTGGGTATCACAGGCATTTGAGGGGGAAACAGCAACTGTGCGTGAGGACGGCACGCGTTTGACCCCTGGCGCTGACTGTGATGCACCTGACGCCTATACCGTGTTCGTGTTTGGTGGCAGTACCGTGTGGGGCTTCGGTGCGCCAGATGAAGGCACGATTCCGGCATACATCCAACGCACGCTGGAAGAGCAGCGCAACGACCCCGTTTGTGTCGTGAACTATGGTATGTTCGGCTATGTGGCCACCCAGGGCACTATCCGCCTGATGCTGGAACTGCAACGCGGCCACATGCCCGATGCGGTTATCTTCTACGATGGCATCAACGACGTCCTGGCCACCTCACAGAATCAAGCAGCGGCTGGGCACCAAAACATGGCCCCTGTGGCGCGTGCCTTCGAGCCAAACACACTCAGCAGTGCCCTGCTGACGGCATGGCAGCGGACTAACACCTACCGCCTCGTGGTGCGGTGGGTGCCCAATGCACCTTCGGATGCGGCTGGCCCCACCCTGCCGCCCACCGAACAACTCGCCCAGGATACCGCTGATGCCTATCTGCTTAACTACAATGTTGTCGCCAATCTCGCAGACGTTTACGGCTTTGACTACGCGTTCTTCTGGCAGCCCGTCCTGCCACTAGGTGACAAAACGCTCACGCCAGACGAAGCGCAATTCGTAAATGGCATTGACACCTGGCTTGACCTCTATGCTGCCACCTACGCTGAAGTAGAGGCAGCAGCGCCTAATTACGACAACCTGCACTACAGCGCGGGCATCTTTGATGAGGTGGAGGCCTTCCTGTGGATTGACCCGTTCCACGTCACGCCGGAAGGTAACGCCGTCGTCGCGCAACATATGCTCGATACCATAACCCTGACATCTACAACACGAGGAGAGAATTAAATGCTTGTACCCCTTTCATGGCTCAACGACTACGTTGACGTTGATGTCCCCGTTGAACTGCTGGCTGAGCGCATCACGCAGGCCGGGCTAGAAGTTGCCAAATTGCACTATATCGGTGTGCCGCAGCAGCAGGTGGAAGGCGTGCGGATGCCGCCGTCAGATCATCTGGTGTGGGATCGCGAAAAGCTGCTGCTGGGTGCTGTGCGCGAAGTCAAAGCGCATCCTGATGCTGACCGCCTTGTGCTGGCAATGGTTGATTATGGCGGCGACGAACTGGAGCAGTGCGTCACGGGTGCCCCCAACTTGTTTGAATACCGTGACCAGGGGCCGCTAGACCCGCCTGTGTGGACGGCGTTCGCGGCTGAGGGGGCGGAGGTGTGGGATGGCCACAGCGACGAACCCGTCCGTATGATCCTGGAAGGTAAGGAACTGCGCGGCATCTACAACAAGAGCATGGTGTGCAGTGAAAAAGAACTGGGCATGAGCGAAGAACACGAGGGCATCATCCTGATGACGGAAGCGCCCAAGGATCGCCGTGGCCAGCCCTTTGCACCGGGGACGCCGCTACAAGATGTGTTCGGTGATGTGGTCATCGAAATCGAATTGACGCCGAACCTGGCCCGTGCCTTCAGTGTAGTCGGCGTGGCGCGGGAAGTCGCGGCCATCCTGGGCAAGGAACTGTGCTTCCCCGAATACGACATGGTGGCCGAGGGCGAACCCATCGCCGGGGCGGTCGAGATTGACATCCGTGAGCCAGAATTGAACCCGCGCTTCACGGTTGCGCTGCTGCGTGACACCAAAGTGCAGCCGTCGCCGTCCTGGATGCAGCACCGTCTGCGGTTGGTTGGGCAGCGCCCCATCAACAATATTGTGGACGTAACCAACTACATCACGTTTGAGTTGGGCCAGCCCACGCACGCCTACGACTACGATAAGCTGGTGGAACGAGCCAACGGCGGCACCCCGACGATTATCACGCGCTTGCCAGAAGACGGTGAAACCCTGCAAACGCTTGACGACGTAACCCGCGAGTTGCAGCCTCATAACATTCTTGTCACCGACGGGCAGGGGGCACTTGGCATGGGTGGTGTGATGGGCGGTGCAGAAACCGAAATCAGCGACGCAACCACCAACGTTCTGCTGGAGGCAGCGGCCTGGAATTTCATCAACATCCGGCGCACGCAGCAGTCGCAAAAGCTGTTCAGCGAGGCCGGGACGCGCTTCAGCCGGGGGGTGCATCCATCCCAGGCGATTATCGGTTTGCAGCGCGGCCTGGAGTTCATGCGGCAGACGGGGGGCGGCAGCATCGCTGAAGGCGTCATCGATGAATATCCGTTGCCACCGGAAACGATCAACATTGACCTGCCGATTGACGAAGTGCGCCGCATCATGGGGATGAACTTTGACGTTAAGACGGCGGCGGAAACCCTCCAGTGGCTTGAATTCGAGGTCACTATAGACGGAGACGTGCTGCATGTCACTGTTCCAGACCATCGCATGGATATTAGCACGGGTGTGGTTGGGCAGGCCGACCTCATTGAGGAGATTGCCCGCATCAACGGCTACGATGCCATCCCCAAGACGCTTATTGCCGACGAACTGCCGCCTGGAATGGGCAACTTGGAAGCGGCACGGGGCGAGATGCTGCTGGACTTGCTGGTTGCACTGGGCTTGCGAGAAAACGTCAGCTACCGCTTCACCACGCCGGAGCGCGAGGTGCAGCTTGTCCCCCCCGGAGAGCCGTCTAGCTTGCCGGATGCGGGCTATGTGACGATGGCCAACCCGATTGCTGCGGACAAAACGGTGATGCGGCACACGCTGCTCGTCAATCTGCTGGAAAACGCGGCATCTAATGCGCGCTACCAGGGGCGGCAAGCGGTCTTTGAGGTTGGCAACATCTACCTGAAGGGTGACGAAGCGCTGCCTGACGAAATTATGCACCTGGGCCTGCTCATGACGGGGACGCGCTCCCCCATCGGGGATTGGAGCGAACAGGGTGAAGCGGCCACAATGGACTTTTTTGACATGAAGGGCACGGTGGAAAGCCTGCTGGCTGGCATGAACATTACCGACTACAGCTTCACACGCGGCCAACACACTACGTTCCATCCGGGGCGCAGTGCCACGCTCTTGATTGGCGATGAGGCCATCGGCACATTCGGTGAATTGCATCCGCGGGTGTCTAAGGCATTCGACCTGACCGACAACCCGGTATTCGTCGCTGAATTTGACCTGGACGTCCTGATCGCAAATGCCGCCGATACCCGCGTTGCCCCGCTGCCCGTCACGCCGCCCGTGCTGCAAGACATCGCGCTGGTGGTGGACGAGCATGTGACAGCAGGTGAGGTCGAGGCAGTCATCCACGAGGCAGGCGGTGACTTGCTGCGTGAGGTCAACCTGTTCGATGTGTACAAGGGCGATCCGATTCCAGAGGGCAAAAAGAGCATCGCCTACAGCCTGACCTACCAAACCGATGAGAAGACCCTCACCGATAAGGAAGTGGCGAAAGTCCACAAGAAGATCGTTAAGGCGACGAGCAAAAAGCTTGGGGCCAAACTACGCAGTTAGGTCACGGCGCGCTGGTGGGGCTTCAGGTACATCCCCACCAGATGCACCCGTCCTTGCGGGTAGGCCGCTTCAAGCAGGCGTTCAGCCGCGTTGGTGAGGTGAAACAACGTGTCATTGAGCGCCAGATAGGTCGGGTCACTCACCGTTCGCAATACCTGCCGTTGTAAGCCCGCCGCCGCGCATAGGTCAGCCACTTGTGCCGGGGTATTCATGCGGTAATACGTCGGATTGATGAAGTCCTCGTCGCGGGCGTAAATCGCTTTCACAAGTGGCTTGCTCAGCAAATCTGGCACCAGGCGGCGCAGCAGCACCACATAATTCAAGGCGTTCGGGGTGATGAACATCAGCCGTCCACCGGGCGCGAGAACCCGTGTTACTTCACGCATGGCGGCCAGCGGCTCTGATAGATGTTCCAGCACCCACGAACACGTAACGACATCGAAGGTGTTACCCTCGAACGGCAAGGCCGTCATGTCTCCCTCTGCCAGCCGCTGGATGCCAAACTGCCCGTCAAACTCGGTGAAGTTGGTCAGGTAGCGGTCGGTGCCAACAACCATGTCGGCATAGCCGTCGTATTCCGCCACAAGCCCCGCCGGGCCACAGCCCACATCCAAGACGCGTGCCTGCGGCGTAATGAGGTCAGCCAGCCACGCCCGGTAGATGTCCAGGCCCATTTTGTGGCCGGGCACCACCTCGGTTTTGTAGCGCTGACGGTAGCGTTCTTGCTTGTCGAGATTGAGCATAGGCGGGTGAGTTGGGGGACAGCGACGGCCATCCCCGCGAACTTGCGTCGGCTAAAAGCCCGCCGGGAAGCCCTGCGGTTGGGCGGCGGGTTGTTCAACCAGTGGGGCAGACGACCCAAAGGCCTCCTCAGCGATTTCTACACCGTCTAGCAGGGAGAAGGTACTCATCACCTGCGTGTAGTTCGTTGCGCCAGTCGCCGTGTCATCTGCACGCAGGTTGGCCACGTGCAGCGCGTCTTCACCGTTGAGCAGCGTGACATAGCCTGTGCCAGCAATGCCCTCCAACGTCTGGTAGGTGTAGGTGACAGCGTAGCCCGGTGTCCCCGATTGGTCTACGGCTTCGACGGTGGTCACCTCTGTGACGTTTGGCAAACTCATTGCATAGTCCTCGGCGGTCTCTTCACTGGCGATGCTTTCGCCGGCCATTGCCTCCACACGCAGGCTGATCCCGTCGGATTCGATGCTGGCGGGCAGCCCCTCAGCAGCGTCGGTGACTTGCCACGCATCGGGGAAGCGAATGATGTGGTTGCGGGCGTTGTCATAGTGAGACGACCAGTTTACCGGCGTGTCCAGAAAGCGCTCGTAGGCGTTGAAGTTGTCTGTTACGGTTTGCAGCAGGAAGATCAGCAGGTCGGTTGCGTTGCCGGGGGTCACCACCCGCACGGAATACACCCGGTTGCCATCCGTCCACGCATTTTGACGCGCCACATAGGTTCTATCGCGGAACTCAAGCTCGAAGTCCATTTGCAAGTAGTCAATGCCGTTGCGGTTCACGGTTGTACGCTGGGTTTCGCGCCAATCACTGTAGTTGCGCCAGCTTGACCCTAACAACTGATCGTTGTAGATGTCGTTCAGGCCAGCCACCGATTCTACTGGCTCAGCGGGTGCTTCCATGCTTACCTCTACCACATTGTCACTATCACGCAGCAGCAAGCGGGCGCGGTTGGTGGCAACATCGTATGACGATTCAACGGCGTTCCACTCTGGCGGCTCCGGGACGCCAACACTAAACAGCCCGTTGGCTTGCAGGACGTTGCGGTCAACGGTGATATTGGCGGTACTCACGGGCGGCTCAAATGTAGGCACGTCCGTGGGCTGCGCGGCGACCTGCTGCGCACGCTGCGCGGCGATTCGCTGCGAAAACTGGATCAAAAAGCCGGACATCAAGCTCAGCACCATAACAACGGCCATGCTGATGCCAAAGATCAAAACGCCATAGCGTGTTCGTTTTTTACTGGAGTTACTCATGATGGATCTTCTCTATTTTGTCTGAGGTACAAAGCGCGCACATCATAGCGCAAAAGCAAATTGATGTTAAGTGGAGCGCGGCAAATTGCTTTGGCCAGCGCGTCACAAGCCTGTATAATCGTTGATGTAACAAATAGCTGGAATGCCCTTTATGAGTGAGCAAGATCGCAACGACTCGAATTCAAGGCGGAAGCGGAAAGAACCAACAACCAACGGCCTGCGCGCCTTTGAAACCCTGTGGCGCTTTTTGGAAGAAGACGGCTGGCACCCCAAACGGCTAGAAGACCGTTACGTTTACCATGTGCAGTTTAGCGGCAAAAATGGCCGGCAAAACGGTTATGCGGCGCTGCGACCAGACCTGGAACAACTGATGTTTTACACGGTTGCGCCCGTCAATGTGCCAGAGGAAATTCGCGGGGGCGTGGCGGAATTCATTACGCGGGCCAACTACGGCCTGCGGATTGGCAACTTTGAGATGGACTATGCAGACGGTGAGGTTCGTTACAAAAGCAGCATCGACTTTGAAACCACCGAGTTGCAAACGCATACCCTGATGGTCACGATTTACCCGGCAGTGCAGACGATGGATCATTACTTGCCCGGACTGATGCGTGTCATCTACGGCGGCCTGACGCCCTACGAAGCCATCCAGGAAATTGAACAACGGGACTGACCTGCACCATGTCCGATGCCCGCTACGACGCGATCATGCGCCGCCTGCAAGAGCGGCAGCACCGCCTGACGGTTGTGCCCGTGCGGGCACAGCTTATTGCTGCCCTGGATGCACTCAACGTGTGGGAAACGCTGACGGCGGCGAAGGCCGCCGCCCCCCAAACGTTGATTGCCGAAGGGCCGCGCACATCCCATCACCACAGTGACGCGCAATCCGTAACGGGCACGGTCATCTGGTGCCGTGAGCGCGCTTACGGTGGCTATTCGCAGCTTGTGCTGTTGGGTGTGTGGGCCACCCTCACAACAAACGGCATTGGCGTGGTTACGGGAACCAAGCACTTGCCCTTCACCGCCGCCCACTTTAATGCAGAGTCCTACCACAAAATCGTGCGGAAGGACTATCACGCCTATTACGCTGATGATCACCTGCCGCCACCATCTGAGCAGCGCTTGAGCCACTTCAGCTATGATGCGGCTCAACGTCTCGATCAGCGCAAAGCCATCAAAACAACGCTCATCGCCTACATGCGCGCCAACCGTGCGGGTTAGGTATCTAAATCCCCGTCCCCGTCAAAGTCGTACTGACCGCCAAAGCGTTCGTCATCGCGGCGGCTGTTGCGGTCGCCACGGAACCGTTTGCGCAGTGCATCGGTGCCGTCGTCCGAACCGGACAGCGTAGACCCACCATACGAATCCATACGCTGCCCGGTTTGACCGCGCCCCGTGTTATGACGCCCCACACGGTCACCCACATTGCTGTTTGTGTTCGGCAGATACTCGTTGTTGGGGTTGAAATCTGGCGGTGGTGGCGTGTGGAGCGCGTTGGGGTCATCGGATTGACGGCCAGGGGGGCGCAGGTCGAGGTCGCGTTTGTCTGGGTTAAAACGCGGACGGCCATCAGGGCGCAGCGACGTATTCTCGCCGTAAGACGGGTTGGCTGCGGACTGAGTGCCCCCGCGCACAGCCGCATCAAAGTCGAATGAATCAGCTTTGGCGCGCAGGTCACGCCGGCTAGCGGGCACACGCCCCGGTGCAACGGACGGCTCGGACGAACTATCGTCACCGCCGCCGAACAACCCACCAGCAAACTCAAACAGCTCACCGCTGGTAAAGCGCAGCACCATAAAGGCCAATACACCAAACACGCCTGTACAGACCAGCGACAGGCCGCACATGGATATCACAAATAAACTCGATATTTCTGGGATTTGCATAGGGTCTCTTCCCGTTAATTGTCATATGGGTTGCGAATTTTGAATTCACCACGACGTGCTTCATCAAGGTACTTTTCAAGCGTCTTACGCGATTTCCCTGTGTAGCGCCCTCGTTTTGCTAGCTGCTCTTCAAGGTATGTGCTGGCCTGGTCAATATCGTATTCAAGTAGGTGAATGGCATGAATGTCTACGTTGTAATGATTTTTAGGATCAGCGTTTTCGAATTCTTTACACAAAAGGGTCCACACACGCTCATCTTTGTGTCTGGTCTTGCAAAGTATCGCAGAAACTGTGTAACTGTCATCGGGATTACGTTCGAGATAGGCAAACATTGGTTCTATCGCCGCTTCCCCCATATTAGCCAAAGCATACAGGATGACCTCCCAGATAACGTTCAACGCATCCAGATCGTCTTCCAATAATTCGATTAACTGTGGAATGGCCTCGGTGACCTTCCAATAGCCTAACAGCTTCACGCTGTTGATTGGCGCGTAACCTTCGCCAAAAGATTCGTCATAGGCCAACTCCGGTGTTGCAATAATCTGCATCATGTAGTCCACGACCTGATCCTTTTGTGATTCCAGGCGCGCTGCGGAGCGTTTGACAATAAACTTTTCCCGAAACAACGTCCACGTCGCCTCGTGCAGTGGATGGCTGCTGTCTTTCGCAGCGACCTTCCACACAGGTTGTTCATTGCTCTCTGAGGTTTTATCATCTGACATTGGGTTTGCTCCTCTCTTTGGCGGGATTAGCTAACGCTAACCTCACGTTCTTCAGACACTCTGTCTAACAATCCCCTGCTGATTTGGTGGGGGCTGGCCTATGGCGCTTTGCCACCGCTGTGATAGCCTACAGCCACTTGCGAACAGACTAAACAAAGGATCGGCAATCCATATGCAGTTTCCAGTCAAAACGCGTCGTAATTACGTGTCTAACAACGTCCAGCAACTTCCTCCGTCAGGCATTCGCCGCTACTTCGACATCGCCGCCACCATGGAGGATGTCATCACGCTGGGCATTGGAGAGCCGAACTTTTCTACGCCCAATCATATCATACAGGCCGGGGTGCAGTCCCTGGAAGTGGGCAACACAGGCTACACGTCCAACTCTGGCATGGCGGAACTCCGTCAGGCAATTGTGGACTACAACGAGCGGTTGTACGGCATCCGCTACGACTGGACGACTGAAGTATTGGTCACCGTTGGTGTGAGTGAGGCGCTGTTCCTGGCTGTGAAGACCATTGCCGACCCCGGCGATGAGGTACTCGTCGTTGAGCCGTGTTTTGTGAGCAACGCGGCTTCTGTGCAGATGGCTGGCGCTGTGCCCGTGACTGTGTCCACGTCTGCTGAGAACGACTTCCGCGTGACACGGGCTGACCTGGAACCGATGATTACAGACCGTACTCGCGCCATTCTCATCAGCTACCCGAACAATCCAACGGGAGCCGTGTTAAATCGCGACCATTTGCAGCAGATTGCTGACCTGGCTGAAGAATACGACTTGGTCGTGATTTCTGACGAAATTTACGAGCGCCTGGTGTACGATGTGGAACACATCTGCTTTGCTGCGCTGCCGGGCATGCAGGAGCGTACCATCCTGATGAGCGGTATGAGCAAAGCCTTCGCCATGACGGGTTGGCGCATTGGTTATGCGTCGGCCCCGGCGGATATTATGGCCGGGATGCGCAAGCTGCACCAATACCTGACCATGTCTGCCCCGACGATTGGGCAGGTGGCTGGGCTGCACGCGCTCCAGCACGCCGAAGCCGACGTGGAGTACATGCGCCAATCCTATGATCGCAGCCGCCGCCTGATTGTGGAGGGTTTCAATAGCATGGGCCTCACCTGCTTTGAGCCGCAGGGCGCATTCTACGCTTTCCCAGACATCCGCTCCACAGGCATGACGGACGAAGACTTCTGCGAATATCTGCTGCGTGAAGAGCGCGTGGCTGTGGTGCCCGGTAGTGCGTTTGGTGCCAGCGGCAGCGGGTTCATTCGGGCCAGCTACACCAACAGCTACGACAACATTGAACTTGCCCTGGAGCGCATGGCCCGCTTCGTCGCCCGCCATCGCTAACCGCTCCGCCCTGGTAAAGCCGTTCAGCAGCCCTACAATGCGTGTAGGGCTGTTTTTGATTGGCGAGGCAACCAATGAGCTATACACCGCTGGAGTTGGCGGACGCATTTATCAAAGCGGGCGAGCTAGACGATGCGCTGGACGCATTGAACCAGCATCTTGCTGACCATCCAGATGACCCTGACAGCCGTCGCCTGCGGGCGCAGGTGCTGCTGCGCCTGGAATCGTCGGATAGTTTGCAGCAGGCATTGGCCGACCTGGAAGCCGTTACGCCGACGGCTGCCGATTACTTCACACAGTCCGTCATCTATGCCCGCACTGGCCAACCGGACAAAGCGCTTGCCCTGGCGAGGCAGGCGTATGACACCGCTACGGATGGCAACCTGAAAGCCCGTGCGCTTGAGCGGCTGCTTGGGTTGATGCAAACGGGCGGTCAGGTAGCGGCCGCGCTTGACCTGGCGTTGGCCAATGATTGGGTGCAGTGGGCTGCTGACGCTGCCGCGGCGCTAAACGACGATGAAACCGCTGCCAACTACTACACCCAGGCGATTGAGCGCATCGACAAGTTGTTCGACATCACGTCAGATAACATCGCCGCCAACATTCGGGCCCGTGTACTGCTCAAACGGGGCGGTGTTTATCACCGCCTGCGGCGCTTCGCAGACGCAGACGCAGACTATGCGGATGCCCAGGCCGTTATTCCCGGTGACCCCATGATTAGGTTTAATCGCGGCTTGATTGCGGCAGACCAGGGCGATGCAACCTCCGCCCGTGCAGCCATTGCCAGTGCGCTTCAATCGGCACCGGCCAGCCTGCGCACGCTCATGCTAGACGAACTGCAAGCCAACCCCGCCTACCATCCGTTCATACCCTCCAACGCATGACGCACGACGAACTCGTTGCTCTGATACGTGGGGGCGTCACGCAAACGGGTGGCACCTGGGCAGATTTTGGGGCTGGGTCAGGCAACTTCACACGGGCTTTGCGCGACCTTTTAGGCGAACAGGCTACCCTCTTCTATGCCATTGACCGTAACGGCGGCGCGCTCCGGCGGCAGCAGCCAGATGTAAACACCATCACGGCGGACTTTACCCGGCCCATCCCTTCAATCCCGCCTTTGGATGGCCTGCTCGTGGCGAATGCGCTGCACTTCACGCGTAAGCAAACCGATGCGGTGGCTCAGTTGCAGGCATACCTCAAACCGGGGGGCGTCTTCCTCATCGTGGAATACGAAGTACGTCTGTCACGCGCATACATCCCCTTCCCCGTGCCGTACCAGCGCTTCAAATCACTGGCGCAATCCGTTGGCCTGACTGCCGTGGCGCAAGTGGGGTCACGCAAGTCCCCCTCAGATGGCAAACTCATGTATGCGGCCCGCGCCATCAAAGCAGCGGATTAGTGCTGCAACCTACGTCCGGTTCCATGCGTTATAGTGAACACAACCGTTCACAACCAAAGGAACAATCCCCCTATGCGTAACATCTGGTGGCTGCCCGGTACCGCACTCATCGTTTTCGGCATCTTGATTATCGTTTACCCGCAGTTGCTGGCCTACTTCGTGGCAACCGCGTTTATCGGCAGTGGCTTGTCCATGATTGCAGCCGGACGCCTGTTCCGGCAGGCCGCGAACACGCGTTCAGGTACGGTGATTAGCTATCGTATGGCATCTGCTGAACGTCAGGAGCGCCAAGACCCCATCAGCTACGAATGACGCCTGTTCAGGTACATTTATAGGCGCGTAACTGGCCCAATTTGACGACTTTTACAAAAAAAGTCGCCTTTCACAACATTTTTTTACGCATACGCCCATCCCACGAATTGGCGCGATACACGAATTGGGGTATGCTTGTTGTTACATTCAGGTTTGCTGAGTGTTTAAATTGGGTCATAACGAAGAGCATTGAGATGGTCTCCACCCAAGGCGAAACGCGCCAAATTCTTATCGTTGAGGACGACAGTGACGTGGCAGAGGCGATGACAGCCCTGCTGCACGACGCTGGCTTTGAGGCCGTTCCTGTACATCGGGGCAAAGAGGCGCTCCAACACATCACGTTGAACACGCCCGACTTAATCCTGTTAGATTTGTACCTGCCGGACATCAGCGGGCTGCATATTTTAGAAAGCGTGCGCGAATACAGCTTTTTGCCGATGATCGTCATTAGCGGCACCACCCAACAGCGCGAGACGGTCGCCGCCCTTGAAGCCGGGGCCGACGACTTCCTGGCGAAACCCTTCTCGTCAGATGAACTGCTGGCACGGGTGCGTGCGCTGCTGCGACGGGTAGAGTGGACGCCTGAACTGCAAACACGCCTGCGCATTCGCAAGCTTGAACTCGACATCCCCCGGCGGCAGGCCATGATGCGCGGCCAACGGCTGCACCTAACACCTATTGAATATGGTTTGCTGGCCACGCTGATGAAGAAGGCCGGTGAAACCGTCACACACAACGAACTTTTGCTTGCGGTGTGGGGCGACAACTACAAGGGGGACTACTCCGTGCTGCGTGTGAACATCTCCCGTTTACGCCAAAAGTTGGAAGACAACCCCCGGCGGCCACAGTACATCGTCACGGTGGCTGGGCAGGGTTACATTATGCCAGTCGAATAACCTCCACTTGCACCTCCCCTTAAACTTGCTAAAGTTAGCGCGCTTTTAGCAGGTTCATTGTCAGCAATTATCACACGACAGCAAACTACATGAGCAGTCAACTCCGTGCGTTAGTTGTGTTGGTTGGTGCCTTACTCGTCGCGCTCACCTACACCTTTCCCCTTTGGCAGCCCTTCCTGGGCTTAATCCCTGGGCGCGGCGAAACCGCTGTGCTAGGGTTGCCGTCAGATATGTCCGAGCAGTTGGCTGCGCTTCCGCCCGACCGATTGGACGCGCTGTTGGATTTGGCAGACGAAGACATTGACCTGGCGCAAAACCTGGCGATGGCACACCTACGCCAGGATCGGTTCATTAACGATGATGTGCCCAGCGCCGTCGGCCAGAATCGGATCATCGGTGGTCAGTTTCAATCGGCATTGGGAACGGTTGAAGCCGAGGGCGATATGACGATTTATGAGACGGTTGACGGCAGTCACATCATTCGCTTTGATGACCTGAACATCACCAACGCCCCGGAGATGCGTGTTTATCTGTCTGCTGCTTCTAACCCGCTCACCCAAGAAGAAATGGAACAGAACGGCAACTTTCATACCGTAGCTGAGTTGCTGGGTAACGCGGGCAATCAAAATTACAGCCTAGCCCCAGAAATTGACCTTTCAGGCTACAATAGCGTTGTTATCTATAGTGAAGCGCTGGGCATCGTGGTGGCGTATGCCCGCTTTAGCCTGCGTCTTTAAGGGGATTGTCTTATGTCGGAGCTGTATACCTCACTTGCACCCATCTATGATGAGATTGGCATGTCGTCTTTCGCCCGCCAGTTTGTGCCTAGCATGTTGGACTATGCCCAACGCAATGATTGGCTGGGAAGGCAAATCCTTGACCTGGGTTGCGGTACCGGCACGGGTATCCTCACATTGGCCGATAGCAACTTCAACCTCATCGGTGCCGATCAGTCCGATGCGATGTTAGAAGTTGCCGCCGCAAGTGACGACACCGTTCAATGGGAAAAAGTCGACATCCGTGACCTGGGCGATACCTTTGGCCGGCAAGACATGGTGCTGGCATCGGACGTCCTGAATGAGATGGACAATGTGCGCGACCTCCAGGCGGTGTTTGCTGGTGTGCATGAAATGCTGCGCGAAAAACGCCCGTTTATGTTCGATATGCACACCATTGCCGGGCTAACCCAACGGGGCACTGTGGGTGACCAACTCCTTTATGAAAGTGCGGACATCCTTGTTTTTGCACGCAACACATTTGACTACGAGCGCCAAACGGCGACCCGCAATCACATTACGTTTCGCAAAGGCGCAGACGACACCTGGACGCGCCTGGAGACCGTGCGGGTGCTGCGTGCATTTCCCATACAGGCTATCATCTCGCTGTTGCAGCGCAGCGGTTACTCCAGCGTTAGCATACTCGACACCTCCCTGCGCCCGCTCAGCAGCCAGCAAACAACAGATCGTGTGATTTTTGTGGCAAATAACTAGATGTACCCACCTCACTCCGAAAAAACGGTTATCCCGGTTGATGTAGAACACGGCGGCTTACGCCTGGTCATCGCGCTGATTTTCATCGGCGCGGGGATTGCCCTTTACCTGCTTATTTCTGCGCTCATTCCTGCTGGGTCTCTCAACCTGATTGCGATTTTGGGTGCCCTGTTAGGTGCCGCAGGCGTCGCTTACCTGGTAGAGTCGCAGCTTAAGCGCCGCTGGCGGAGCGGTAAAAGTGTGGAAATCAGCGATGAGGCTGTGGTGCTACATCAACCCAAAAACAACGACACCGTCACGATTGACCCCCAAGTTAGCCTGACAATGCGCTGGCGCTTTCGCATCGAACGCCGCTCACGGGTGCCGAAGGGCTGGTATATGGTCGCGGCGGCGTTGGAGCAGGACGACCAGCACATTACGGTTTACACGCTGATGTCCCCGCAAGCATACCGTGAGTTTGACCCCGATGAGCGGTTTACTGCGCTGGAAAAGGCCAAAGACAAAGGTGACGCGGAGTCTTTGCGGCTGGCGGGTGAACAGCGACGCCTGCACCGTGCGGAGTCGCTGCGTTGGCACGAGGGTGTTGAAATGACCCATGACGATTTCGTTCAATATGTAGGCTATTTGGAGAAATTCACTGTTGCGCAATAGATCAATTGCAGGTGTTTGGGCGCTGCTTTGCCTGTTTGTGTTTGCGGCACCCCCCATTACCGCGCAGCCCGTCAATGAACTGCCGCCTTTCAGCAGCGTGAATGGTGAGTTAGCGGCTGGCGAATCGCAGGAGTGGGCGTTTACTGCTGTTGACGGCGAGGTGATTTCGCTCGTTGCAGAAGGGGCTGGCGGCCTGGACCCGTCGCTCACGCTCATCTCGGAAACGGGCGCAGTGTTGTTCCGCAACGATGACTTCGACTATCCGCAATCCACCACGGCAGTCCTGCAAGGGATCACAATGCCCTTTACTGGCAGCTACACCGTGCGGGTAAGCGCCTTTACCGGAACGGCAGGCACCTACACATTGGCGCGCTATCGCGGCTTTGCCGGGTTGAGCGTGGCAGATGGCCTGCTGGGTGGCACGTGGGAAGCCAATAACGACGCCCTCAACGTAACGCAATCCGGGGAGCAAGTGACCTTAAGCCTCACCGAGGGCGATATTTCCGCGTTGGCAGTGAATGGCGGGTCAGCCCGGTTGAGTGACTTTTACGCGCAGGTATCGGTTAATGTGGAGACGGGAACACCGGGGTGGGCCGTTCACATGACAGCACGCCAGCAAAGTGCCAACAGCTACTATCAACTATCGGTCAATCACCTGGGCTTTTGGCGCTGGCAACGCGTTGCAGGCAGCGAAATTATGCTGCTGCAAGACTGGATCTCTAGCCCTGTGATTGAGGCGGGCACCACAACCTTCGACCTGGGGGTTATGGCCAATGGTGCGGGGCTGGGTGTTTTTTACAATGGCAGCCCGCTCAGCCACTTTGTCGATGCCAACCTGCCCGATGGCATTATCTCGCTTGGGATTGATTCTGTACCCGCTTTGGAAAGCGAAGTGACCGTCAACTTTTCCGATCTGATTGTCACTGCCCCGTTGACACCCACAACCGGCCAAGCGCCATCTGTCGAGCAAATCATCCTGGAAGACCCGTTGGAAATGGCGCTTTCGCTTGAACACCGCATGGCAATCCCGGCGGGTGGGCAGCTTGCCTTCAATGTGCCGCAAAGCTCCGTCCAGTCTGCCTCAGCGGGCATCAGTCGGATTGCACTTGCAAGCGATTCGGCCTTTAGCAACCTCATCATCAGCACGGACATCACCCTGTCTGACCCCACCGCGAACTTATCTGGCTGTGGCATCTACCTGCGGGCGGGCGAAGGGGAGCAGTATTTGTTGGCCTACCTCGATCAGACGGGGGCTTATGGCCTATCTGAACGGCAGGGCGAACAGTTTTTGCCCGGTGTGTTCGGCCAGCTTGACCTTGCGGGCGGCAGCACCTACCAGTTGATTGTTATTGCAACGGGCACGCAAGTATCGTTATATGTGAATGGCCAGTTTGTGGGTCGCGTGGAAACAACGCTTCAGGAGGGGGGCGTTGGCAATGCCGCGGTCAACTTTGAACCTGGGGCAACAACGTGCAGCTTTGCCAACACCTGGCTATGGGAGTGGTAGTTAATTGAAACAGGGCCGCCTTATACAGCGACCCTGTCGTTCATTAGCGGCCCATCACCGTGCCGAGTGAATCACAAGCCGGGCAACTTCCGTCGGGGCGGAACATCGCGTAGCCGCCCATCGGGTCGGTTGCTGTGTAGAACGGGAAGTCCACGTTCCATACGATCAGGATACGCACACGACCGCTCTGCGCAGCCATTGAAGCTGCTTCTGCCAGCCATGCGGAGTGCTGAGCGACTGATGTGTTAGACGCCCAACCAAACGATGGCGGAATAGGGGTGTCGAAGCCATCACCGGAAAGGTAACCAAGCTCGGTGTAGCAAATTGGCGTGCCACCAAATGGGTTGTACCCACGGTTCGTCATGCTGTTGAAGTAGTAGGTCGGGTACTCACCGCGCGGGTCACCGGAGTTGGTGTTGGGCGACACAATACCTTCGTTGTAGTGCAAGCCCACGCAGTCCATGTACTGAGCAGCGCCGGCTGCCGCCATGTCCTGCATGAACACGTCGTCGTTACAGCCCTGGGCCGTGCAGCCTGCTGTGCCGAAGAAGCCGGTTGGTGCCGGAGCGCCGCTCACAACCAGCGTATTGGGGTTGGCACCACGAATGGCGTTAGAGGCCGGGGCCAGCAGTCGCACGTAGTTTGCGCCGCTAATCTGACCAGCAGGCCACTCACGGTCAATGTTCGGCTCATTCCATACCTCGATGGCGTCTACGCCCAGGCCAGCCAGCCCAGCCACGTATTGGGAGTAGTCCGCAACATAGCCGTCGAAGTCAGCGCCAAGCTGGTCTTTGTCGCCAACAACACCCAGCAGAATCTTAAAGCCGTTGGACTTGGCAGCGTCAATAATGCCTGCATTTGCCGTAGCATTGGCGCCGATGGTGTGGCGAACCTGCTTCTTCACCCACGTCATGCCAGCGCGGTTCATCAGGTTAACCGTGTTGCCGTTCAGTTCCAGGACGTGGCCGCCCAGTTCAAAGCCACCACCCGCAGCCGCACCAGCAACTGGCGGGGGAACATCAGCAGCCGCGACGGTTTCGCTATCGTCATCGTCATTGTTTTCAGGGGCGGGTGCAGACGCAATCTGTACGTTATCGCAGATCACCAGGTCGCGCAGGTCGAAGCTGATGCGCGCCTGATACTGTGACCCGTTCATGTCTGTGATCGTGTACGTCCAGCCGAAGTAAATCGGGCGGGCCGCTGCCGGGTTGTCCAGGTCTACGCAGTCGTCAATGCCGTTGACGAACTCGGTCTGCGTCCAGTCGTAGTTGCGGACGATGGTCAGGTCTGTGCTGAATTCTTCTTCGATGGCTTCGCGGACTGCGGAGTAACCGCGCCAGACGGGGTCGGTTGGCGTGGGCGTGGCATTTTGAGCAGCAGCGGGGGACGTGTTGACTGAAAAGGTGAGTGACACAGCAATGAGTACCACTGCGAACGTCATGCTGCGCCAGAACGCGCTTACGGTTTGTTGCATCATTAAGTTGCCCTCAAGCTCCAAATTACACATTGAAAGTCGTAAAAGATTAGTAAACCTTGCGACAGGTGCGGTATTCTACCAGCGAGAACCACACCTGCGAAGGTCTATCGGGCATGTGATTTGGGCGAATCTGGTCGATTTTGGCAACAAGTGTTGCCTTATGAGGCGCTTAGTATCTCATCTGTAATGCGGCGGAGGGTTGTCAGGCGGTCAACGACCATCGCTTGCCCTTGCGCTTGCATTGTTTCAATCAGCGCATCAAACACCTCGAACAGCTCGTCCCCGTGCGAGGCGGCTTCAGTTTGAATGAGTTCACGCGCTTTCGCTTCACTTTCTGTGGATAGCAGGTCGCTAACGAAGCGCACCGACGGGTGCATGTTCTCCCGCAAAATGCCCATAATCGTATCCCGGATCGACTTCAACTTGGCAGACGCGGCAATATCGCCCTGCTTCTCTGCCTCGTTAATGTTCATTTCCAGAATAGCCATAAAGTTGTCATCAATGACACTCAGGTTCGCACGGACGACCGCTTCTGGGTCTTGGGCTGTCAGGATTTGGCGCAGCAAATCGGCGACGGCCTGCACCTGCATCTGCGATTGCTGGTCAAGCATCTGCGTCAGTTGAAGGATGGTATCGCGCATGGCTTCCAACTTCGGACGCTCATCGGCGGGTGCTTTAGCGATCTCGCTGGTGAGTTCTTCAAAGAAGTGGTATTCGAACATTGGGCGCGCCAACCCAACGAACGCCTGCAAGCGGTCATCGTCTTCCGCATAGGGTTTGACCAATGTCACCACATCGGCGGGCGTGGGCCGCTCACCCAAGGACTGAAGCAACTGCGCGACTTCGCGCACAAGGCCTTCTTGCAGTTCGGTCTGCTTGATGAGGTCTTGCCCCACGGTGGATAGTTCCGCAATGCGCTGCTGTACCATCAAGACCTCATCAGCCAAATCCTGACGGCCTTCGTGCATGTAGCGCTGCGCCATCAGGCTCATCGTCTGGAAGAACTCCATGTCTAGCTTGTCGTCGTGTTCAGCCACCAGCACGTCATAGGTAGACGGGTCGGTTTGCAGGAACATCTGCGCCAACCGTGACCGTTCCTTTTGCGCATCCATCATCTCTTTGGTGACGCCGTCTGCTTCGAGTACCTGCTCAATCAGCCCTTGCATCGTCAGGGCGCGGCGGGGTTGCAGCAGGTAGCCCTTAATCATCTTGCCGTCAAGCGAATCGGTGACTTCGCGGGTAAGCACGCCGATGAACTTTTCGGCTTCGGTTTCGTGCATGTTAAGCTGCATCGGCACAAAGGAGATGAACATCTCTTTGGTTGCGTCATGATAGACGAGCGGCGTGGATGCTGTACTGCGCGTACCGCAGTTGGGGCACGGGACGCTGTTGAGTGCCCCGGCCAATAGCTGCTGCTTGGCCTGTGGATTGTGCGCGGGGTCGATAATGGTTGTTACAGCGGCCTGCGACCGCTGGCCACACGCCGGGCAGTTGAATTCAATGGGTTTTGTGGTTTGCATAATGCCTCCAAATGGGCAGATTAACGTTCAAGAGTGAAGTGGAAGGTGGAGCCTCGCCCAGGTTTGCTGTCAACGGCAATTTGACCGCCGTGAGCATTCACAATGGCCTGCGACAGATACAAGCCCAGGCCAGTACCTTCCGTCTTACGGCTGAGGAAGTTATCCACCCGATAGAAACGCTCAAACAGGTGTTCCTGTTCGGTGGGCGTCATGCCGATGCCCTCATCACGGACGTAGAGGGTTACCGAGGCGTCATCATAAGCGCCACCCACCTCTATGACGCCACCTTCAGGCGAGTATTTGAGCGCGTTGCTCAGTAGGTTATCAATCACTTGGCGGATGCGCACCTCATCCGCTTCGATAGTGGGGAAATCGGGCATGAAGTTGAGTTGCAAGGTGTGTTTCGTCGTGCGCTTCTGAAAGCGTTCAACCGCACGGGCAGCAACCTGATCCAGATGGGTTGCATCCATGTTGACTTCCATTGACTTGCGGGCCTGAATTTTGCTCGCGGTAATCAGGTTATCGACCAGGCCATTCAGCCTATCAGACTCCTCGGAGATAACCGCCAGGCCATCCTGAACCACATCCTTGTTCCAAGTGACATCGCTGCGGCTGAGCGTTTCTGCATAGCCTTTTATCAGGGTGATGGGGGTGCGCAGTTCGTGGGAAACTGTAGATACGAACATATTTTGCATTTCTTGCGCCTTGCGGAAGTTGGTAATGTCACGCACGTTGGCAATGACGTTGGTCAGGTGGCCACTGCGGGCCAGCAGCGGGGCATAGGTAATGCCGACTGCGACCGTGACGCCGTCGCGCCGCACGATGTCTCCTTCTACGTAGAGCGTTTGTGGCTCATCATCATAACTGTCAGGGTCATTGTCGATGGGGACGGCACCGTCAACGGGCTGGTAAGGCCAGCCCTGCGTGACGAACTGCTCCACGTCATTGATCTCGTCGCTGTTCCAACGAATGACATCGGATACATGGAACCCAACCGCATCCACAGCGTCCCATGCCGTGATGCGTTCCAGGGCGGTGTTAAAGCTAACGATGTTCAACCCGGTATCCAAAATCATTACGCCATCGGCACTGTGCTGGAGAATTGCCGCGAGACGACGGCGTTCCTGGTCAATGCCTGCGTACAACCGGGCATTGTGAACCGCAATAGCGGCTTGGTCAGCGAAACTCTGTAACACCTGCAAGTCGTCTGGTGTTGGGTTACCACGATTGGCCCGGAACACAATCAGCAGGCCAGATGGCTCGCCAGCCATAATCAAGGGCAGCGCGACCGACTGCTTCAATGAAGGGTGGAGGGCAGTCGCCATCGCACGCATTTTTTCACTGATCCGCTCCGATGACATGCTCTCTGGCACATCGGACATAAAGTCCTCTAACAGCAAATTCAGCCGGTCAATGTACTGGTTATCAATGCCAAGCGTTGCCCGAACGCGATAGCGCCCACTTGGCTCACGCAGGGCAATCAAACCGACTTCGCCAGAAAGCATAACCACCGATGCATTGAGCACCAGCCGCAACACTTCACCCAGGTCAAGCTGCCCGGTGATGGCGCGGGTAATCTCTAGCAAAAAGTCGCGTTGACGAACTCGAAAATCGTGCAGGGTTAGCATGGTTGCCTAAGCCGAGGGTTGTCTTACTCATTCGGTTCTTAGGATAGCATAGCGCCTACAACCCCTCTACAAGAGGTGTGTTAGCATTCGTCGCTAAGGGTCGCTAATCCGCAGCCACAATGCGCGCCACCTCGTCTATGCTTTCGATGCCGCCCTGTGCCAACACCAGCGCCGCTGCCCCGATGATACTCACATCTTCCGATAGATCGGGCGGAACGATGGCTAAGTTCTGCCAATAAGCATCATCAATGGTGTAGGCTTGAATCGCCTTCCGAGCCGGGGTCAACAGCAAATCGCCCATGCCCTGGGCAACACCGCCCCCAATCACGATGATGGACGGGTTAAAGATGTGCAGCAGCGACACAATTCCCAACCCCAGGATGTGACCCGCTTCCGCCACAACGTCCAGGGCAAGCGGGTCACCTTCCTGGCACGCTTTGGTGATGATCTTGCCGTCAACGTCGTCAATGTTGGCATTTGCCATGTCTAGCATACGAGAGACGGCCCCGGCTCGCAGCCGTGCCTGCACTTTGCGGGCCAACGCGGGGCCAGCCGCTTCTTTTTCTAGCGTGGTGACTGTTTCTCGAATCACGAGCGGAATGTGGCCGATTTCTGCGCCCAGACCTTCATGGCCGTAAATCATGTGGTTGTTGGAGATAATGCCGCCCCCAATGCCCGTACTAACCGTGATGTAAATCACATTGGTGCGTCCCTTCGCCGCCCCCATAACGGTTTCGGCCAATACAGCAACGTTGGCATCGTTGCCGACATAAACCGGCACATTGAACTCGTCCTGCAAAATTTGCGCCAGCGGGACGTTGTGCCAGCCCTGTAGATTCGGCGGCGCAACCAGCACGCCCGTGTTGGGGTTGGTGGGGCCGGGG
>CAWUJQ010000012.1:0-34751 GCA_963922445.1 uncultured bacterium | reverse complement strand
CGGAGAGAGAGGGATTCGAACCCTCGGTGAGACTCGCGCCCCACACTCGTTTTCGAGACGAGCCCGTTCGGCCGCTCCGGCATCTCTCCAATGCAAGACAGAATTATACAGGTCGCGTAAGACGCGCAAAAGGTCTACTTCTGTCCCTGTGACCTCAGTTGGCGAAAAAACGCTCGGATTTGTTCCGCAGCTTCGTCGGCTAGCACACCCGCCGATACTTCTACACGGTGGTTTAACTGTGGGTGCCACAAAATATCCATGATGCTGCCCGCACAGCCCGCTTTTGGATCTGTGGTGGCGTAAACGAGCCTGGGCAGCCGAGCCAATACCATAGCCCCAGCGCACATCGCGCACGGTTCAAGAGTGCAGTACAGCGTGACGTTTTCCAGACGCCAATGACCAATATGCACCGCCGCCTGCCGGATGGCCAACATCTCGGCATGAGCCGTTGGGTCTCCGGTCCCTTCACGGCGATTGTGCCCACGCCCGATAACTTGCCCGTCCAACACGGCCAGGGCACCAATGGGCACGTCGTCATGCTCTAGCGCGAGGTCGGCTTCGGCCAGCGTGAGCCGCATCCAGTCGTAATCATCCATAATCTTAGATTCTTATCTAACAGCCGTCGTGACCCAGTGTAGTCTATGGCGACTACTGACTTCCAGCGAAAATGCAGCGTCCCGGCGTAGTCGGTGACGAACGTTCGTGCTAGACTAGGTGTACCCCAGATGTGAACGAATCGAGGAAGGCGTAATATGACGAAGCAGGCGCTCTATCTCAAATGGCGACCCCACACCTTTGACGATGTCATCGGTCAGGCCCACGTAACCCGTACGCTGCGCAACTCGATTGATAGCGGGCGCATTCGTCATGCCTACTTGTTTAGCGGGCCGCGTGGCACAGGCAAAACGACCACAGCCCGTCTGTTAGCCGATGCACTCGGCTGCCGCAACATGGACTTAATTGAAATTGACGCAGCCAGTCACACGGGCGTGGATGATGTGCGTGACCTGCGCGACAAGATTGCCTTTATGCCAACCGAGGGCCGCTATAAGGTTTACATCATTGACGAGGTGCATCGCTTTTCTGGTAGTGCGTTTGATGCACTGCTCAAGACGCTGGAAGAACCCCCTGAACACGCCATTTTTGTGTTGGCCACCACCGAAATTGACAAAGTGCCAGATACGATCAAGAGCCGCTGCCTGCAATTTGAGTTTCGGCGTGTGCCCATGACAACAGTGGCCAACCGCTTGCAGTTTATTGCGGAAGCGGAGGGCTTGAATATTGAGCGCAGTGCTTTAGAACTCATTGCGCGCCAGGGCACGGGCAGCGTGCGCGATAGCATCAGTTTGCTTGACCAGATTGTGGCCGATCCTGAAGAGCACATTACGCTGGCAATCACCCAACGGATTCTTGGCACAGCCAACAGCAGCGCAGTCTTCGATTTAGCGGCGGCCATTTTCGACGGAGATGTTGTGCGCGGTATGCAGCTTATCAACCAGGCCGTGGATTCCGGCAGTGACCCCCGGCAGTTGGGGCAGCAGCTTGTGGAGCATTTACGGTATGTGCTTTTGGCACACACATCAACGGCTGAGTTGATTGAGGCATCTGACGAAGCACGGGCCATCTACTCACAGCAGGCGAGCCTGATTGATAAGCGCGGTTTGCTGAAGATCATTCGCGTTTTCAATGATGCTGTCAACGATCAACGCAGCGGGTGGCATCCACAGCTTGCTCTGGAGTTGGCTCTCGTCGATAGTATGCAGTCAGCGGGTGGTGCGGCACCATCAGCCAGCAGCGGCGCAGTCGTAGATATGACTGCAATCGAGATGCACATTGAAGAGATGTTGGAAGCACGCTTGGCCGGTGTGCAGCTCATGGATGCCTTCTCTGAGCACCCGTCTGACGCAGCCCCGGCTGATAATGCGGTTGAAAGCGCGGCCTTCCAGCCGTCAGGTGATGGCGCGGTACCGCTGTCGCAAATTCAAGCAAAGTGGGGCGAGGCCCGCCGTGCGATTAAGTCAAAAAACAAAATCCTGGACGCTTTATTAGATCATGTTGAAGTGTGGGATGTGTCCGGTGAGTCGGTAACGCTCTCGGTGAAGAACGATGTTTTTCTCGAACGGCTTAACACGAGCGAGCATCGCAATATGCTCAACTTCGTGATGCGTCGCCTGCACAATGTGCCGCTGCAAGTGCGGGTAATTTTGGCTTCTGAGGGGGCAACCACCTCACGAGGCGTCCCGACGGACGACCCGTTGGTGGCTGCGGGGCGCAAACTGGGTGCAGATGTGCGCCCTCATACTGACAAACGCGACAATTAATGGCAGCATAGTAGCCTGATATTTACAACACTACGGAGGAATCTTATGGCAAAGCGCAGTGGACGTGGCAATCCTGGTGGGGGTATGCCCGGTGGTTTGGGCGGCATGATGGGCCGCATCCAGAAGATGCAAGAGGATATGGACAAAGCCCGTGAAGAGCTTGAGACGGAAACAGTAGAAGTGTCTGTTGGCGGTGGTGCCATCTCCGTCGTCATGACGGGCCATCAGCGCGTGCAGTCCGTCACACTCAATCCGGAGATGATTGACACCAGCGACGAAGATTGGGCACTTGACCTGCAAGACCTCATCAAGCTGGCAATGGATCAGGCGATTGAGAAAAGCCAGACGATGGCCGCAGACCGTATGCAGGAAATCACAGGCGATATCGGGAACATCCCTGGCCTGGGCGGGCTTCTTGGCGGCTAAACGATGAGCAAAGCGATTCCAGAGCCAGTTACCAATCTTATTCAAGCGCTGATGCGGTTACCCGGCGTCGGATCAAAGTCTGCGTCACGGTTGGCGTACTTTTTGCTGCGCGCACCGGAAGATGTGGCCTTGAATTTGGCGGATGCGTTGCGCGACCTCAAAGAAAAGACGGTCTTTTGCGGCGTCTGCGGTAACATCACCGTCGAAGACCCATGCGGCATTTGCAGCGATACCGACCGCGATGACACCCTGGTTGCAGTGGTCGAAGATCCGCTAGATGTACTGGCTTTGGAACGCACCGGCGTCTTTCGAGGCGTTTACCACGTCTTGCACGGGGCCATCAATCCTGTGCAGGGCATCATGGAAGACGACATCCGTATTAAGGAACTCATTGAGCGGGTAGATGCTGGCAGGATTGTGGAAGTCATCATTGCCACCAATCCCGGCATGGAAGGCGACAATACTGCCCGCATTATTCAGATGCGCCTGACGCCAAAGGGCATCAAGATGACGCGCTTGGCACGTGGCCTGCCCACGGGCGGCGACATTGAATATGTCGATTCCGTTACCTTGATGCGTGCGCTTGAAGGCCGCAGCGAAATTTAGTTCGTTACACTAACGACTTCGGCCATCTCTATTAATACACAAAATACAGAAACGCTTATCCCCTGCTAACTCTTCCTTTACCGCCCCTTTAGTGAAAAAAAGTACGATCACTGTAGTTCACAAAATTCAGTTGTAACCGAAAGTTGTGAACCGCTGTTGTCTGATTTTTCGGGCAATGGCGCACACACAATACACCAATCACTTTCCGATCTTTAGGAGTTTAAGCAGTGCCTGAATTACCCGTATTATCACCGTTTCAGTACAACCTGGCGTACAACGCATTTTCGTTCACGTTTGCTGCGATGTTCGCTTCGTTCATCTTCTTCGTGCTTGGCCGCGGCGGCATCGCCCCCAAGTATCGTGGCGCACTGACAATGTCTGCATTGGTCGTCGCGGTTGCTGGTTACCACTACTTCCGCATTTTCGAAAGCTGGGGGGCTGCCTTCACGCCAATTCTGACTGATGGCATCATCACTGGCTATGGGCCATCTGGCGCGCCGTTTAACGACGCATATCGTTACATCGACTGGTTGCTGACTGTGCCGCTGCTCACCGCCGAGTTGGTAGCTGTACTCGCGCTGCCGCGCCGCCAGAGTAATGGCTTGACCGCACGCTTGGCAATTGCCGCCGCACTAATGATTATCCTGGGTTACCCGGGCGAAATCTCTAGTGGCGCTACCCGTTTCTTCTGGGGTTTCGCTAGCTCGGTGCCGTTCGCATATATCATCTATGTCTTGTTCACAGAGATGCGTGGTGCTATGGATCGTCAGCCGGAAGAGGCTCGCGTGCTACTGCGGAATGCCCGCCTTCTGCTGCTGGCCACATGGGGTTTCTATCCGATTGTGTACATGTTCCCGTTCTTCGTGAGCGGCACGGCCCTGTCGGCTGGCGTCATCACGGCTATCCAGGTTGGCTACGCAGTCGCTGACGTGGCTGCTAAGTGTGGTTATGGCCTGCTGATCTACGCTATCGCCCGTGCCAAGACAGATGTCGAAGCACCAGAGATGGTTACCACAGGTGTACCTGCCGTCGCCGCGGGTGACTAACGTTACACCGCCGATTCATGGCTGACCCCAAAGCGCCTTGCAGCAATGCAAGGCGCTTTTTTGTTGATTCCCCGTACACACAACATGCAAATCGACCTATGGGCTGTATTCACTGGCTGATTGCTTCGCTATAATGCCTGCCGCGTTCTTTCACAGAGGTCCATTACATTATGCAACGTATGCTATTCGCTATCTTATCTGCCTTGTTACTGCTTCATGGCCAGGTCCGGGCGCAGGCCGAACGACCGCAGGCCGAACAAGCATTCGCCGCTAATGGCGTAACGGTTGAACTTTACCAAAATGCTGTGCAGCAGGGCCACGCGGGACTGATGCGCGTGGTGTCCGACGGGTTGGTGAGTGCAGATGCGGAAATCTTTAGCGAAACGCGCCAACTGTTTGCGGTTGCAAGTGATGATGCCTTGTACGGTTTCATTGTGCCAGACCTCGACCAACCCATTCGCACGTATGATATGACGATCACCGTCGGACTCGAAAACGGTGAAACACGCGCTTTGCTGGTACCTGTTGATGTCCGCAGTGGTGAGTTCTTGCAGCAGGAAGTGACTCTTCGTCCCGATCAACTCGACCTTATTGACCCATCGACCGAGCGAAGTGAACTGTCACTATTAAGCGCACTGGCTGACCCAATCACCCCAGCACGCTATTGGAACGCCGACGGGTTTGAAATGCCATTCCAGGGCGAGTTGACCTCGCCATTTGGGGCTGTGCGCTTGTTCAATGAGGACTTTGAAACGCGCCATACGGGTTGGGACTTTCAGGGAGATCAGGGCGACATTATGCGGGCAATGGCCGATGGGCGGGTTGTTTACTCTGGCAGCTTGGATATTCGTGGCGGCTATGTGATGATGGATCATGGCCAGAGCGTGTACTCCGGCTATGCGCACTTGTCTGTTACCCATGTTGAGCCAGGGCAGTTTGTACGGAAGGGGCAGGTGATTGGGTTGGCGGGCAGCACGGGCCGCAGCAGTGCCCCTCACCTGCACGTTGAGATGCGCGTCCACAACCGCTGGGTTGATCCGGTGGATTTTGTAAATATGTGGCTGCCCTAAACGCGTATAGGCATCGTCTTGAGTACATCGCAGAGGATTTCGATACCACGGGAAAGGATTTCGTCGCGCTCCCTGGCAAAACACAACCGGATGTAGCGGTCAGGCGCTGCGCCGTTTACGAATGCTAGACGACCAAGCATGAAATCGACACCTCGTGCATTAGCTGCCTCCAGTACGTCTGTGGCTGTGATTGACGCCGGTAAGGCCAGCCAAATAAAGTAGCCGCCGTTGGGGGCCGTCCACGTGAGCCAATCGGGTGCGTAGGCCTGTAATGCTGCGACCACACGGTCGTGTTTGGCACCGTAAAACCCCTCTACAGACTCCATATGCAAATCGAGTTCGCCGCTGGCAAGCATTTCTCCAACAACCTGAGACATAAACGTACTGGCGTCGTCAGAGCTAGGCACTTTGATAGCTTCTGCCTGGGCTGGTGTAAGCCACATCCAGCCTATGCGGATTGACGGCATCAACAGCTTGGAGAAGGAGCCAATTGTAATGACATGACCGCTGTCGGTATCGTATTCACGGAGCATGGGCGGCGGCGGGTTACCAAAGTACATCACCTGGTAGGTTGCATCCTCAACGATGGTAAAGTTGCGCTCACGCGCCATGTTGACCAACGCTTTGCGCCTTTCCGCCGGATAGGTCAGGCCAGTGGGGTTATGAAATGACGGGATGGCGTAGAACATCGTTACGCGGTCGCCATACAGGTCGCAAGCTTTCGCCAGTGCGCCCAAATCGACACCCTCTGCGTCCAAGGGCACGCCAACCACATCCACATGATGGGTCGCCATCTTCTGGGTGATGTAATAGAAGGTTGGGTTTTCTACTAAAATGACATCACCGGGTTTGGTGACGTAACGACACGCCAAATCAATGCCAGGGATGGCCCCTGCTGTCAGGTGAAGGTCAGCGGCAGTGACAGTGGCTGTTGTGTTCGCTGTGAGCCAAGCTGCGATTTGACGGCGTGTCCAAGGGTCACCGTTCTGGCTGTCCGCATATTGCAGGGCAGCATCCTTCTGGAAGACCTGGGCCGCCACGTCCGCCAACACAGCGCGGGGGATGATTTCAGTTGGTGGGTAACCGGTTTTGAGGTCGTATTGCATCGGCGTTTTGTCGGACATGGGGGTGCCTTTTGGCTTGGGACAGATAGATTATGCGTAACCCTATATTGTAGCGGGTCGCATGCCTAACCAAACCGACAAACCACACAAAAACGCACCGCAGGTCATGGTATGGGATGGCGAAAACGTGTAATTGGAGGGAGTGTTACATAAAGGCAGCTTATGGTGCGGTGCGCCCGTGGGCTACTGCGCAAAGCCTAGTTAATAGATCAAGTGAGGGCGATTTTTGAAAATCACCCTGTAGCCGCTCAACTTTGCCAAATTCAACCCAGGCAGACAAACCCTATGCGGTTTGTGCGATGCCATCTACAAGTTGAAGCATGTCAATCGCCTCTTCACGGCTTGATGCGGTGTCTACAGGGCAATTGACCACCGGCATAAAGTGTCCGGGCTGCACAAGGATGAGCCGGTCAACGTTGTGTGTGGCAGCCGCCTCATCAATCTGCCGCCCTCGTGCAATCCGCCGGGGCATTGTTGATGCTGCGCTTAAGTCCATGATGAGCCGCACGGGGTGTTCACAGTCACGAATCATGACCTCAAGTGCTTCGATGCTGTGCCAGTATGCCTGGAGCGTCCAGCCTGCTTCGAAAACCTGATGTAAAATTGTGGGGTCTTCGCTGTCCCAGCGTAACCAGATGCTCATTGCCATACCTCGCTTTGAATAAAATAAACGCTTTTTCTTATCCTACATAGATCGGTCGTCGGCTGTCAATCAGTTATCGGCAATATGCACAAATTTCACAGACACTTCACCTAACGAACTGCACAACCTTAACCGCCTCACAATAAAAAGTATAACGGAAGCGTTGAGTTGCGTCTGTAGGCATGGCTACCGAAAAATTAATGCAAACGTTGACTATTGTTGACAAGGCTGAGTTGTTTTGAGGTGGTGTGCAAATGACCTACCCTTCACGCCTATCTGATTTTGCCATATGATGCGCTGTGAAAGTGTAAACAAAAGTAGCGATTTCGAGGGCACGTCTAAGCCCGTGGTCGTCACACAGCAATTATCTTTTGGAGGCACGATCGCTTGCAAATCAAACGAGACTACTCCCAGCCTTTCTTTAGCAGTCGCCGTCGCAGTGGCAGGTCGCAGCTTATCTTCGGTTACCTGCTGTTCTTGGGGACGCTGCTCGGTGTTGTCTACCTGCAATTTGGGCGTCTTCAGTTGATCGCACTGGACGCTGTTGGCATGGCCCCAACGGCAACGCCCTACGCCAGCGTCTACGCCTCTAGCGGTTATGAAAGCTTCCTGGCTGGCGACATTGAACAGGCGTCTGAAAATTATGCTCGCGCCGTCCAGCAGCAGCCCGACAACCCCGACTACTTGTATGAGTACGGTCGTATGCTCATTGAACTTGACCGTGCTCCGGAGGCGGTCGAAATGGCTGACCGCATGATTGAAACAAGCGGAGCCACAGACCCACGCGGTTACGCGCTCAAGGCAAGAGCGCTCGTTTGGGACGGAGATAGTGCGGGTGCTATTCCGGTGGCTGTAACCGGGCTTGAAGTGGACAGCGAATTTGCGCCACTCTATGCAGTGCGGGCACGGGCCTATACCAACATTGGCCGATGGCAGCAGGGCATTGCTGATGGCCAGCGAGCCGTGGAGATTGACCCCATGGACCCAGATGCGCACCGTGCGTATGCTTATGCCCTCATCTGGGTGGGCGAACGTGAGCGCGCTATTCAGGAGTTGGAGATTGCTATCTCGTTAAACCCGAACTTTACGCCCCCTTACTTCGAGCTTGCGCTGAATTACCTGGCGCTTGACCGTGACTCGATGGCAATTGCTACCTATGAGCGGGTATTATCTATGGAACCACGTAACGAGCGGGCGTACCTGCGTTTGTGCGAGGCGTTTTTCAAGATTGGTCAGAATGACCAAGCACAGGGATACTGTGAAGATGCTATTGACATCAACGCACAGTATCCACAGGCGCACCGCCAGCTTGGTATGGTGAAGTACAATCGCCGCAATTACGAAGGCGCTATTGAGGCGTTCCAGGAGTGTGTTGGTGTTGGCGGTACGGAAATTCAGTGTTGGTACCTGCGGGGGCTGGCCCACTACTATTTGGGGCAGTGTGACGAAGCTTGGGGCACATTAGAAGAGGCTTTACAGATCGTTTCTGACCCAGCCAACGACCCACGTCCGGCAGATGACCCCGTTGTGCGGTCGATTCGCGAGGGGTTGCGCTTGACGACTATTTCCTGTCCGCGCTATGGTGGGCGGGCAGTGCCGACCGCACTCCCTCCCACGCCGATTCCACCCACGCCAATTGGCGGCTTTTAACTTGACAGTCAACGGGGCAAGCCCGACCTATGTACTTAAAAACACCGAAGCGCTACTCTGCCAAAGGTCGGAAGCGCTACCTGTTTTCTTACAGGCGTCTTGGGTTCTGGCTGTTAGCTGGTTTACTGATCTTCGGCGGCTGGTTGGTCTATCGAGATCGGGCGCGTTATGCGCCTGTTGTCAGCGAAGGGGCGGAAGCGCTGTTTTATGCTGGGCAGGAAATGGTCAGCACGATGCAGGCCCCCACGCCTTTACCCACCGAGAATCCGGTTAATGTCGTCAACCGTGCTGATGCAAATTGGCTAGGCGGGCGTGTTGAAGATGCTATCGACGACTATACCATTGCGGTCACAGCACTCCCGAACGATGTTGTAACCCACTACCGCTTCGCGATGTCGCTCATCATTGAAGGCGAATACAACAAAGCGCTCACTGCTGCTGAAAATGCCATCACTGCCGATCCCTATTCGCCGGATGCGTGGGCAGTAAAAGCGTTGGCCCAGGTGCGCACGGGCGATGCAGGCGGCGCTATCGCCAGTGCCCAGCACGCGCTGTCGTTTGATCCAAACCATGCGGCGGCATATGCTTTTCTGACTGAGGCCTACCTTGACCTGGAGTTAATCGAGCGCGCTGAGGAGGCAGCAGCGAGAGCCGTCGAACTTAACCCAGACAGTGCGGAAGCCTACATCGCACGCGCCCAAGTACAACAATTGGTCAACTTTGACTTGGAAGCTGCTGTAGCAGACTACCAGACGGCTTATCAGATCGCGAATCACCGAATAGACGCTGCTGTGACAGGGGCCAACCTTGCTGCCTTTACGGGTGATACAGATGGCGCAATTGCTATTCTCAACGAGGTGAAAGACGCCAATCCAGACAACCCAACCGTGTTGGGTACACTGGGCACTATTTATAACCGGGACGTAGGTGACCCGAATCAAGCGGCAGATACCCTGGCCCGGTGTGTTGATGTAGCCCCAGGTAACTCGACGTGTCATTTTGAGTATGGACGGGTGCTGCTGCGCTTAGAACAGTACAATCAAGCGGCTGTGATGCTGGAGCGAGCGCTTGACCTGACGATGGCGGGCGACGACCCCGACCCACGTTATCACTATTGGGCAGGCGAGGCACAAATCTACCTGGGGAACTGCCCCACGGCTCTAACTTACCTGGAACAGGGCTACACGATTGCGGACGAGAACGGTCAGGATCAGATTGCCAGCGACTTACAGGGGTCAATCCAGGAGTGTTCTGCGTTTGATGTTGCGCCCATAGCCCCCACCGCAACCCCAACGTCCACGTTGCAACCGCAGAACAATATAGGCGACACAATCGAGCCAGATGCGCAGCCGACGGTTGCACCAAACGCATAGCCAGCCTACAGCAGGCGATCTGGACTGAGTGAACGGCGATAGGCTCTAAGCCCCAGTACCAGGGACACCGCCGGCAGCCACACCAATCCCAATGTGCCAAACGCGATACTGAGCGCCGCCAGCAATCCTGGTGATGCTTCGGTTGGGGCTGAAAGCTGAAAAGTGGTGGCACCAGCACCCAAGAAAACGACTGCTGCAATCAGTAACCACAACCCCGATGCGGTTCGCATAGGAGAAAGATGGTCAAGCCAGTTGGTGGCATCTGAATTCGCCTGGAACCAGAGCGCTAAAACGCAGTAAAGCAGCAGGGCGACAATGCTAGGCATAGCGTTGACAATGTCCGTGCCCAGGGTTGCCCACATCACAAGCAGCAACACCAGGGCTACAACAACCGCAACCCATTCCACGTGGGACAGCCTGAGCATCTTCGCATTGAGGCCGCCTGCACGCGTGCTAGCAGCCCACATCGCCAATACAGCGGCTGTACCAATAGTGCCGCCGATGAGGATGCTTGCGAGGGAGACAGCCTGGGTAACATCGCTGAAAACCACATGATGGCCAGACACCCAAATACCCCAAAGCGCTCCCACAACCCCGCTCAAGGCGACTAGCGCCGCTTTGGGCGGATTTGCACCGAGCAGCACGATGAAAAGCCCAATACCGGCGACGCCCGCCGCAAACTGCGCTCCCATGACGCGTGTCATCAGGTGGATTGGCAGGTCTTGGAGTGTCGCCGCCGGATTGAGTGACCAACTCGCCAGCAACGCGTAAATGCCTGCCAGCACCAGCAATCCAAACAACTCGCGTACCTGGAACCTCACGAGCAGGTCGAGTAGCAGGGCAGCAATGGCAACGTAGCCAGCAATCAACGGGAGCCACAGCCACCAAGCCCGTGCCACGTCTGTCCACAATAACACCTCGGAGCCAAAGCCAAGACATACTGCCAACTGAAGGCGTACCATCCACACCGCTATATGTGGTTTGGGGCGCGTGCCAGGACGACTGACGAGAGGTGTTGTCATGTGAGGTGGCCTTTGGGGTGTGTTCGCTGTGAGTCACTACGAATAACACATCCGGCGGCGCTTGTCATTCCGGTTTAACAGCTACCAGTTGACTCACGCCGTTGTTGTTGGCGCTGTACAAAATGCGCCAATCGGCAAAGTATCCCACCAACTCGCCTAACCGAAACAACTGCTCCGGGTCGTAGTCAGGGTCGTGATGTAAGTGCTGTGTGTTGTAACTCATGTAAATCACACGCCCACCGGGGCGTACACTAGCCCGAAGCTCAGGCAACAGGCCGCGCTTGATAAAGCGCATGACGACAGCGACATCATAACGGTCAGTTTGTAGGGTGTACTCATCAACGTCAGCAGGCAGCAAATTTACCCCGCTGATTTTCTGCCGGGCTGCACGAACTTGTGCCACCGCCAGCGCTACCCGGCTAATGTCTATCGCATCTGTGATGTAGCCCTGCGAGGCGATCCAGAGTGCGTTTTGGCCGTAGCCACAGCCTAAATCAAGCGCACGATGGACACGTGGCTCAACGTGAGGCGGCACGTACTCGAACAGAATCGGGTCGGGGGCGGGGTAGTCTCGGGTGCCTTTTTGCAGGCGGTAGTAACGATCCCAGTAGTTGCGGTCAGCAGCAGACAACGCCTAATCATCCTTTCCAGCATACACCGGGATGTAGTCGAGCGCATTCGGAACCGCTTGCATCGCATTTTCATCACCTGGGTAGAGGCGGGCGTTGGGGTTGCGCTGACGCCGTGCGTGCAGGCTGTAGGCATCCCGCAGCGTTCCAAAGTCGGGTGTATGCCAGTGATCCACGGTCAGGAGGGCCATAACTGCGCTCAGCCGGGCCGCCTGTGGCGACGTCCAATCAACACTATTTGGCTGGTTCAGCAACTCGGAGGCTGCCTGTGCGTCTCCGCCTGTTTTGTTCATCAACTGCTGCGTGACCTTACCGAACATCTTATTGAGGGCGTTTACGTCAATGTTGCCCGCCATTTTTTTTACATCGTCAGGTAGCACATCCAAAGGCACGGGTGATGAAGGCTCACCGTCGGCAGGCAACACTTTGAAATCAGGATTGTGGAGCGCTTGATGAAGATCGGCTGCGGTTTTGCCGTCACGAAGGTGGGGCAGCAGCCCATCGGCTGGTGATGCGGGTTCCCCGTCAACAAAGACGGCGAATTCCGCTGTTTTGTTGACCTGCGCCATGAGGGTCGTTACGCCCCCACAGGCTGCCTGCACCACGGCTAACGGTGGTGGTTGCGCACAAATGACGCGAATCCAGCCGTTCTCACGCGGCTTGACGAATAGTTTCACCGTGTGGGCGTAGCTTTTCCCTGGCATGATGCCAAACGGGTTGTATTGCGAGTAACCCTGCGCCAGGAGTGCCTTGAGCAGGTCAGCAGCAAGTGCCTGCTCGTCAGCGTAGGTTGAGTATAGGCTGCACCAGGGGGCGTGTGTCATCAGTCTGGTTTGTTTCAGTATGGTCTACGGACGCAGCATAGCACACGATGCTACCGAAGTCTATAAATCCCAGTTCACGAGAGGTTTCGCGCTCTACGTCGGTTTCTCCAGAGGCAAACACAATGCTGCACCCGCGTTGTAGTGCTTCGTAGAGGGCTGCATGACGCAACAGATACGCCATTTCGGGCGATTGCATCTCTTTGAAGATAGCTGTGCTGACGATGTGCGCAGTGTCCTTATCTACCGTGACGCGGGCTACGCCAAAGGGCAACGAGCCTTGTGACGCAATAATGTCGATTTGGCGGCCCATCGTGACCTCGGCCACTGTGCGCCCAACGAACAATGGCTCCACACCGAGCGTCAGCACATCGTAGTGAGCGTTCTGCCATACGTACCACCACACCTCTGCGCCGCGCACGTCCGTGACCGTTTCCAGGCGAAGATTATAGGGCGGGTTGGGGGCGTTAATCTCCGGTGGCGTTTCGCCGTGCAGCCCGTCTTTTGCATAGACCATCAGCGGCGTTTCGGATTCGACCGTGAGATCCAGTTGACGCAGGTTGCGGGCAAATAGCGGGGGCAACAAGCCCTCAATGTAGCGCACACGGGGCGTTCGACCCTGCTCACGTAGGTAGTCGATCCCACGACGTACCTGGTCGGCAGAGACCCAGGCAGTTTTTTGGCGCGGGGTCACATAGTTCAAACTGGGAATAGGGTTTTCTGGATGGTGGATGACCTCAACCAGATTGACGACATCATGTTTCGCCCCCATTGACATTTGGGCGTTGAGTAAATGCGCCTGAATGCGGCGAAGAATCTGGCGGGCTTCTCGGTCTACTTTGACGGAAAGCTGCCCCGTTAGCGTGTCGGTGTTCATGTCCGGCTTTTCATTCGTCTGTGTCGATTCGGTGGGTTCAGTCGATTTGGTGGGTTCAAGGTCAGTTTGCAGCGTTTGCAGGTCGCGCGTAATTTCACTGACGGAAGTCACGATGTCATCGAGTTCTTTATCACTGGGACTGTTGCCCATTGCTTGCAGCTTCGCTTGCAACCGCGTGAGTACGTCACGCATATTATCGGCCTTGCTCAGGTCAACAGCGTTGGACTCGTCTGGCATGGGCGATGTGGGCGGCGTGGCAGCTTCGTACTCTTCTGGCATATCACTAACTGTTACCGTAATGATTAAACATTGGCGTAGTGTAGCAGTTGCCGCCCAAATGAGAGGTTCGAAAGCGATATAACTCGGTTAGAGTTTACAAGCGGGTTTTCCACCCTTTGCGATTTACACCTTGAGTTGCACGACCCCACGCTGACCGTTCACACGCCATTGAGAATCGGCGTCATTGAGGGTTTCTTCCAGGCCGGCGGGTAGGCCAACAATCGGGTCGCTTTTGAGGGTGCGTAAGGCCAATAGCGGCGCATGGAAGTAACTGACAACTTCATCAAAAGGGGTCGTCGCTTCCCATATGGCATCACCCACAGCCCGGCGATAGTTCGCGTCGCCCTTCAGCGTGACGAGTTGGGCACCGTCAAACACATGCTGAAGGATTTGAGGCATTTGCCACAGATAAAACGGCCCATTCCAGAATAGATTGGGGGCCAGCCGCAACCTGCCCCGATTGAGCGCGGCCTGCAAGCGCTGCCCCATTGCAAACACAGCCGTGGACGTTTCGCCACCGTGATTGCCCGACAGACAGCGGTCAATCATCTGGCGGACGTCGTTGGATGTGGCGTCGCTCACGTAGGTGGGGTGGTATTTGGTGTGCAAGATGACGACATCGCTAAAGCCGGTTAGCAAGGCATCTGCCAGGGCCATGTCCATAGCCAGTTCGGTGCCGGTGTTGTCCAAAATGATATGTGATACGCCCTGTTGCGCATCGGGGAAGGGTTCTAGCTGGGCACGTAGCAGATGATCCTTTACCGCTTCACTGTCATCCACGAGCAGGTCGTCATCCTTGGCGTTAACGCCCCGTTCCATGCTTTCGGCGTGGCTTAGGTCAATTCGATTGCCCCACATTGCCAGCTTGACCAGCTCCGCAATGCGGTCGATGACGCCGCCGTTGAGCGTTAAGGCAACTTCCAGTGTTTCCCACAGCACAGGGTTATCCAGTTCGCGCTGCTTGATTGGGGCGTAGGGATCGCGTTCCAATTCCCACCAGCGCACTGCTTCAATGATGACACGGTACATCGCTGTTTCGGCATATAGCCAGTCCACCCCGAACCAGTCCGGGTAGCTGCCGGGGGCGTACATGCTGCGGCGTTCCACATAGGCGGATGCCCAGTCAATGTAATCTGGGGTGGGCGTCGGATACAAGTTGAGCATGGGAATGGGCGCGTTTTCAAGCAGCCCATCGCGCAGTTCCGAAAGCTGATGTTTTGTTTCTGTGGGGAAGTTTGGGTTGGTATCCAGCACAGCCTGGATCATCTGCGGGTGCCGCAGCCGCATGGTGTTGTACGCAAATTCGTTGCTGCCGTCCGTCATAATGGGGAAGGGCAGATTTTCTGGCTGCTGCATCGCCATGAGCGCTGATGACCTTTTGTGACAAAAAAAGAACAGTGTCTATTTTAGTGGTTGTTGAGATGGATGCAACGCTTTGACGACGATCCACCGACGCTGACTACCGTGTTGCCCTGCCCTTAGTGTATATTAGACCATGAGACGGACATGAGATCAGGTCGAAAAACGGAACCTCAACACCGATGGAGAATACTGCCACCAGTCGAACCCGTATACCGGGCTGGATGATTGCCATAAGTGCGCTTGCCCTTAGTACGTTGGCCTGTACACTGGCCGCAGACAGCGGCCCACCCACATTAGCCCCGCGTGTGTCAGCAACCCCCCCACCAACCATTGGCTATGCCACCATTGAACCCGGCGAGTTGCCCGACCAGGCATCCCCCGTTGCAACGCTGCCCGCGCAGCAGCGCACGGATACGGGCGTGACAGGGTTGATGGATCAAGTGGCAAGCGACCGCTTGATGGCCCATGTGCGAACGTTGCAGGGCTTTTACACCCGTCACGTCAACAGTGTGCAAAATCGGGATGACCGGGGTATTGGTGCGGCCAAGCGTTACATCGAAGGGCAAATGCGTGATATTGCCAATCAGTCCCAGGGACGCATGACGGTTTTCGGTCAGGATTTTATTCTGGACTACAGCGGGGTGCGCACAACCCAGACGAACATTATCGCCGTTATCCCAGGCACAGAACCGGGGGCGGGAACATATGTTATCGGCGCTCACTATGACAGCCGGGGCAACAACGAGGCGGATTCCACGGGCTATGCACCGGGTGCCAATGACAATGGGACGGGCGTGGCCGCCCTGATCGAAATGTCGCGAATATTATCGCAGCGGCAGCGCAGGGCAACGATTGTACTGGTCGCTTTCTCGGCGGAGGAAGTCGGGCGCAAAGGTAGTATTGCTTTTGTGGAGAACTATATCCAGGCAAACAACATTGATTTGCGCTCGTACATCAATGTGGACGCTATTGGCAGCCAGACCTACGCGAATGGCACGGTAGCTGACGATCAGATTCGTGTGTTTTCTCAGGGGCCAAATGAAACGTCCCCGTCGCGGTTGGTTGCGCGTCAGGCGGAGATGGTTGTGCTGAACTATGTGCCGCAAATGGAAATCGTGGTGCAAGACGCGCTCGACCGACAAGGACGTTATGGTGACCACTTCTCGTTTGAGGAAAAAGGCTATCCGGCGATTCGTTTTATCGAAATGGCGGAAAACACGTCCTATTTAGACACGACAGATACGATTGACGGTGTAAGCCCGGGTTACTTCCGGCGAGCGACTCAAACAATCCTGGTCACGATTGATGTGATGGCTGACGGCCTCCGCCCGCCTGACAACATCTCCCTGCGGGCAAACACGAACGAGACACAAACGCTTGTGTGGACGGACGTGTCCGGCGCGACGGGCTATATGGTAGCCTTGCGCTCTCCCGATTCGATGATCTATCAGCAGTTCGAGGTCACGCAGACGTCTGAAACATGGGATGGGTTCGGTCAATATGCGGCGCTTGCAGTGGCTGCGAAGAACGAACGCGGCTTGATGGGGCGGCTGTCGCCAGAGGTTTTCATCAACGGTAATGTGACGCTTAGGAATCCGTAGTGGCGACAGATGAATCTGCTTCGAGGGCTGTTGCGGGCACGCGTCGTGGGACGGTGTTTGGCGAACGGCGCAGGTAGGTCGTTGCGAAAGCGTAGTAGAACCACGTCAGGTATGAGGGTAGCCAAGCCATGAGCTTGAAATTGGATGTACCCTCACCCTTGTTCCGTTCGTACCACTGGGCAGGCACTTCACAGATTGGCCACCCGAGACGGTGCGTTTTCATCAGGAGTTCGATGCTGAACGTAAAGCCTTCGTCGGACTCAATGACAATCTCATCCACAACCTGGCGTGAAAACAACCGCAACCCATTAGATGCGTCATGAGCAGGAACGCCTGCAATATAGTGCAGCGCCCACGATGACAGCCGAACAAGCAGGTTCTTCATGAAGGGTGCGTTGACCATGTTGCCACCTGGGATAAAACGGCTGGCACTCACAATCTGACAACCGTTGCTCATCGCTGTGACCATGTCATCTACAATGGGTGGGTTGTAGTCGTCATCCGCTGGGTAGACGAGTACCCCTGGCGCAGTGCTTGCCTGGAAGCCCGCCATCACCGCAGCGTGCGGCCCGCGTGCGGGGTTTCGCACCAAAACGACCTCTATGCCAGGGTTATCGTAGGCGTCTAGCGCCTGTAAGGTTGTGTCTTCTTCAAAGTCGTAGCAAATTAGCACGCGATAGTTTGTCTCTTGGATGTGTTCATGCAATGCGTTAAGCACGCGGGTTATGTTGTTGCCCTCGTTGAACACGGGGATGACAATATCGAGTTGCAGGGGAAAGGTCATGGCAGGTGTCGCTTTGCGTGCGTGTAGGCTGTCAAGCATGCCTATACTAGTTCAACGTACAGGGAGTGCAAAGCGCTAGTCACGCCACTGAGCCAAAACAGAATCCACTTTGGCTGCCACGTCAACGAAGACGATTGTGCCGTCCGGCGTTTGCATGTTGCCGTCTTTGCTCACACCGATCTGGGCTTGCGCTTGTGCTGGCACGCCCACGATGACCGCGTTGCCGCTTAAGTTGCCGACCAACTGTTTACCAAACGTGCGCGCATGAGCAGCTACGCCCGATGGGAACTTGGGCCGAGTTCCGGTTGTAAAGTCAATTAGCGTATGAACGGTGTGTGGCTGCGTTTGCACCGCATAAAGGGACGCCCTTACTACGGCATGGTAGTCTTTCCACGTCCAGTTGTCGCGGGCAGCATAACGAATGACGGTTTTGTCGTCGTCGTACCAGCCATAGTCAAATTGAATGCGCATCTGTGCCCACTTTCACAAATTGTAAGCGTGATAAACTTCACAAAACCACTGCGAAGCAGTTATAATACAAGCCGTTAACATTGGTTTTCGTTCTTTGCGCCCATTTTAAAACCGACGCAGTCAGACGCAAGCGATTATCGTAAGTTCATTCAAGGAGTAAATCACAATGGCAAAGGTTGGACTTTTTTTCGGTAGCAATACTGGCAACACGGAAGCTGTGGCCTACCAGGTTCAGGAGGCGTTTCACAGCGTCGCGCCGGACAGCGTAGAAGTCAGGAACATCGGTGCATCCTCTCCCGATGATATGCTGAAGTACGACTACCTGATCTTCGGCATTCCCACTTGGAATGTGGGCCAGTTGCAGGACGACTGGGAAGCGTTTTTGCCCAACTTCAAGAACATGAATATGGAGGGCAAGAAGGTCGCCATTTTCGGCCTGGGCGACCAGAACGGCTATGGTTTCAACTTCCAGGATGCCGTTGGCATGTTGGCCGATGAGGTGATGCTGGCCGGGGCTGAGCTATACGGCCTGTGGACGACCAAGGACAAGTACGAGTACAACGAGAGCAAGGCCCAAGTTGAGGACTACTTCCTGGGCTTGGCACTTGACCAAGAAGCGCAGGAAGATATGTCTCCCGTGCGCATCAAAAAGTGGGTGCAGGACGTAAAGGCCGAGTTTGGCATCTAGCTGGCAAGCGCGCCTGAACCGAATAGACCCCACAAGTGGCACCCTGGGCATAGCGCGACGGGGTGCCACTTGCTATGCTAAGCGCACCATAGTGGTACATAACAAGGACAAAACGCTCATGCTCAAACACTGGGACGCAATTGCGGTTGGAATCGCGACGTTCATCGTAGCGGCGATTTTTTTGGCAGTTAAGCCTGGTTACACTCCGCTGGAAGTTTCTGAAGAAATGCTGAATCCTCCGGCTGCGGTCGAACAACCCGTACAAGCAGATGAAGCCGCTGCGGACGCTGAGGATGAGGATGCCGACACGACCGATGATGCCAATGCCACGGCAGAGGCAACCGCCGAAGCTACGGAAGCCACGGAATAGACGGGTAGAAGGGCAACCGCCATGCGATTTATACGAGCAAACCTGGGCCTCATTTTTGTCCTCATTTCGCTGATTATTCTCAGTACCGTTGGGCTTGCCGGGTTTATTGCTAATCGGCCCCAACCGACCCCAACCCTATCTGGCACAGTGGCGTACATCTCTGATTTGGACGGCACGTTTGAGATTTTGGTGTGGGACCTGCAAGAGAATAAAGCGGACATTTTGCAGCGCCAGCAGACCGCATTTGACCGTCCGTCGTGGTCAGCCGATGGCAACACGCTCGTGTTCGGTGCAGACAACGAGGGGAATTTTGACCTGTTTGTGACGCAGCCTGCGTCGGGTTCAGGTCGGTTTATCACCGGTGACAGCACGAACGAACGTCAGCCAGATTACGCGCCCGACGGCACGATTGCCTTTGTGAGCGACCGCGGGGGGAGTGACTCAATCTACACCGTGACGACGAGCAACTTCGACCCGGTGCAACTGACGGGCGATGAAGGTAACGACACCCTACCTGCTTACTCCCCTGACGGGCAGCGGATTGCATTTGTTAGCGACAGAAATGGCAACCTCGATTTGTTCCTGTACGACGTGGCCACAGCCGGCGTTACGCCCCTCACCAACGAGCTGGGGATAGATACACAGCCTGCGTGGTCGCCGGATGGCAACACGCTCCTTTTCGCTTCTGATCGCACGGGTGCGCAGAAAATTCACGCGCTAAACGTACAATCCGGTGAAGTTGTACAGATTACCCAGGGCAGCACGATAGACTCGTTTCCGTCATACACGCCTGACGGTGAGCGGGTGTTGTTCACGGCTAACATTGACGGCAACCAGGATTTGTTCATTCTTCGGTTGGAGTCCAACGAATATGTGCCGGTGACCAACACGGGCGCGCAAGAGTCCATGGGTACGTTCCAGCCAGCCCCGCCCGTAGAAGGATAACGTGGGATGACGACGAAAGTCGTCCGTATTGCGGGGCTAACGTGTGGTGCCACTTTGGCACTGGTCCTTGTTGCAACGTGGGTCGGGCAGGTTGCCCCGCGCAATCCACAACTGACTTACCTTAGCCTACAGGGTTATGGCAGCCGCAGCAGCGGCACACGAGTGATGCTTGCAGACATACAACACGGTGTGCGCATCCCCCTGTTTCATACTCGGCAAGTGCCGCAGCAGCTCACATGGTCACCAAGTGGTGATGCCCTGGCGTTTTATCCGGGGCCAAACCCGGACGATATTAATTTGTTCTATCCAGAGCAGATGGCCGTCCGTAAGCTGGCACTGCCTGACCTATTGCCCAGCCCCAGTCGCCCCCTAACATGGTCTCCTGATGGTATGCGCTTGGCGTTCGTTGCGCGCGCTGCCCAATCGTCTGACCTATATGGACGATATGACCACGCCTATACCGTAGACTTATTGACGGGCGCAGTCGAGCGCGTGACCGAGGGCTGTTCTGATATATCTGGGTTGTCCTGGTCGCCTGTGAACGTGAACCAATTGGCGTTTGCCTGTCGCCTAGAAGATGCCGTCTTTATTTCCGAGTGGGGATCTAACATCACGACACGGCAGTTAAGCATCGGAACGAGCCTGACGTGGACGGCAGACGGTGCGGGGGTAGTGGCATACACGCCGTCCGGCTTTGTCTCTGTTGTAACGCTCGCCGGCGAAGCTGATGTGCTGGCCCAGCAGTCCATAGGGCGTGACCGACGTATTGTGTGGGCACCAGACGGGAACAGCTTGATTTATGGGGCCAGTCCGCGCCAGAGCGAAGACTTGTTTCATCTGGATTTGCGAAGTGGAACCGTCAAAGCATTGGCAGACAGCCGCACCTACGAAGGCCAGCCGGCCTGGTCGCAAAACGGGCAATGGGTCGCCTATGTGGCAACGATTCGCGGCCATGACAACGTGATTCTGTATAACATGCAAAATGGTGGGCGCTTCCGGCTGCCAGGGCGCGGCTCACGCGATTGGAACCCGACCTGGCGTCCTGCGGGCTAGGTCGCAATCATTGCGGCGATGCCTGCAACCTATGCTATTTAGTTTCACAACCTGCTTGTGCTACACTGACCCGGCTAAAATGATGATCCGATGAAAGTAGACGCTGCTGTCATGCGCATTGGTATGCTGTTGTTACGTTTCCAAGGTGGCGTCGCCACATCATGTTCGCAAACTTGATGGGCCGTACCAACACCCTGTTTGACCTCCCCGCGATCCCGTTGCCACTACTGTTATTTGAAATCCTCGTTGTGGTCGGCGCTTCGCTGTTTGCGGCGTGGGAGTTCACCGACCCTTCGGCACTGACAAAACTGAGCGGCGGCGAGATGGAGTTTTTGACGAGCAGCGCGCACTATGCCACCAACTACCTCCGTGAGTACGGTCATATACCGCTTTGGCAGCCCTTTTTGGGTGAAGGCCGCCCATTGGTTGAAAGCCCTTTTGCGTACATATTCAATCCGTTTAGCAGCGGCCCTGCTTTACTCATCGGCGATGGCATTGTTGGCGTCAAAGTCAGTGTTGTGGTTTATGCGCTGCTGGCCTGTGTGGGAGGGTGGTTTTGTGCCCGCACCGCCGGGATGAGTGTGCTGGGGCGGTTGCTGTTGGCGCTGCTTGTGTTGGGCAAAGGTAACATGGTGGCGCTGCTGGGTATTGGGCACTTTCAGTTGGGCGTGGCGCAGGCTTACATGCCCTGGGTGGTTGGGGCGGCTTTGCTAATTTTGCGCGGACACACCGAACGGTGGGGGGCAGTGTTGCTGGGGATGGCCGTTGCCTTGCAGTTCCTGGCTGGTAATGTGTGGCACACGCTGCCTATGCTAATCTCGCTGTTGGTGATGACACTGTTGTATGTTGTGCCCGTGCGGGTGCGCGAGGTGCGGCGCGTTGTGCCACTCCAGGTGAATTGGCGGGGCCTACGTGGGATGTTGCTGGCAGCGGCCATCACAATTGGCCTAAGTGCTGTGGTACTCATCCCGCTGTGGGTGAATCGTGCTTACGTTGGTGGGCAAATCCCGGTTACTGATGGCGACACCTATGCCGCTGCCAGTGTGCTACTGCGCCAATATGTGACGCGGGCACCGCTCGTGCTTCAACTAGATGATGTGCTGAGCGGGGGCGAACTGGAAACGCGGTATAACTTCACAGTGCCCTGGTGGTACCTGCTGGTGACGTTTGTGCTGCTGCCCCCTGCACACAGTGCGCTCTACCGCACGCATCGGCGCGGCATGTGGCGTATGTGGGCTTTTGCCGTTGTATTGCTTATCTTCTTCACGATGTGGGGTATTGGCGGGTTGCAGCCGTTTCAGTGGGCTTATAACCACATCCCCGGTCTAGGACGGTGGCGCTTTGTGGGCCGGGCATTTGGGATGGCGTCATTCTGGTTGGCATTTCTTGTCGCCCTGCGCGCGGATGGGTTGTGGACAGCACTGCTTGCCTGGTCAATTCCCCGGCCATTGGTGCAGGCTGCCGCTGGCTTGTTGTTCAGCTTTTCTGTACTGACTGGAATGAGTGTGGTACATCACAACTGGCGTGAATGGGTTGAGGTGGTGCCGGTTGAGCAGCCAAGTGGCCTTTGTTTAGCATGGCTCATTACCTTCCGTGAGGGGAGAGACCCCTATATCGTCGCACAGGACAACTACCAACGCGTGCAGCTTTTCATGGATTTGGATATTCGCCACTATCCTATTCCGGCGGCGTATCGTCCGTTGCCAATACCGTTTACCTATTACAACCACGACCTACGCAAAGAGACGCTCCCACGTTTTGCAATGCCGACTGGCCCCGGTGAATTCCCTGACCTGCAAGATGCGGGCTATGTGCAAGTTGATGAGGCTCCGTTTTACAGCGATGTTTACTTCCCGAATGCAGATTGGCATTGTTTATGGGAGCTAGTGGATGCCTTACCCTATGCCTACACCGTGCCAATCGACGAAATGGCGTCTGCTGGGCGCGGACTGCGCCCCCCCCACGCCGAGTTAATCGAGGAGGTAGAGGTGGTCGAACGGCGTGGTGGGCTGATTGCATTGGCCGCTGAAGGACGGGGCGGCGAAAGCGCGCTGGTGGTCGCGCAAGAGGTGGCATACCCCGGTTGGCAGGTGTATGTGAACGGCGAACCGGCTGTGTTCGAGTCGGTAGGAGGGCACCTGGGGGTGAGATTGCCGTTTAGCACAGCAACCGAGGTGATCGTATTCGTCTATCGGCCTCAACTGGTGTTTGTGGGCGGTGGCCTCACGATTGTAACTGTTTTGCTATGTGTCGTTTATCTGCTGCGGCTAGACGGAAAAATACGGACGCGACGCTAACTGGACTGTGCTAAAATAGTGGTGTAATAAAGCGTGTCCAAAAAGGTTAGTTCGCCCATGAGCAATGCCCACGAAGCGCGTGTTCGTCGCATCCGTGAGAGCGGTAACAAAATTACCCATGCCCGGTTGGTGGTGCTGCAAGCGCTGGAAAGCTACGAAGGCCATCCCAGTTCAGCAGAGGTGCTGGATTTAGTCAATGATATTGACGAAAGTGTGGGCCGGGCCAGCGTCTTTCGCACGCTGGACCTGTTTACACAGTTGAGCATCATCCGGCCAACCTACGTGACCACTGGCGCGGCCCACTACGTGCTGATGCCCGATGGCCACCATCATCATGTGGTTTGCCTCAACTGCAACAAAACTATCGAATTTGACGATTGTGACCTGGGCAGCCTGGAGGCTGAACTGGAACAGCGCTTTGGGGTTGAACTGAGCGGCCACCTGCTTGAGTTCTACGGCACGTGCGCCGAATGCCAAGCCTAACTACTGTTGTTTGAGTTGCTGCTCTACGGCGTCTACAGTTTGTAGCCAGCGGTCGCGGTCGCGGGCTGCCACATCTGCATTTGTCCAAAAGTCCAGCGCAATTTGCTGCGCCCCCTCGCTCTGAGAGCGGTAATCGGCCCACGCCGTTGGCTTATCGCCAAAATACAGTTCCACCAATTCAGCGGTCATTGCGTTCACAGTAGCGCTCACCAAGAAACCCAACCGGGCCTCGCTAGCGTGTTCTTTTTGTGTTGCCTGAAATAAATCGAACAGGGCTTTGATGAAGTTTGCGGTGCCGGGTGTGTCAAAGTGTTGTAGCGCCTGCTCAATGATGGTGCGGTCAGGGGCTGTGGCCGTCATCACGATCTGATTCAGCATTCGGCGTGGCCACACCTCATCCGGGTGGTAACGCTCGAACGTGGGCAGATACCGGTGGACTTGCTCTGCGGCAATGCCCAGCGCCCGCACGAACTCCAACTCCTGGAAGAGCCGCTTAAGCATAAACTGCGATTGGTCAGCTTCACGCGCCTGCACCGCTTGGCGTAGCGCGTTCAGGTCTTGGGTCGTCAATGTTGTCGATCTCGCGCTAATTTACAATTTTGTGACGGCTTCCACAGCCAGCCAGAACAGCTTCTCACGCGTAGACGCCTGTCCGTGTATCCAGTCGCGGTGATCCCACTCGCTGCTGCTTACGTCGTCACCCCCGTATAACATCTGCCCAAATCTGACATCTCGAAAGTGCGCTACGGCAAAAAACGTGGCGCATTCCATTTCAACCGTGCTACACCCTTCTGCACGTCGCAATTGAACTTTGCCAGGCGTCTCGCGGTAGATGGCATCTGTCGTCCATGTTTTGACCCGATCAAACGGAATGCTGTGGATGCTAAGCGTTGTTTCGATTGCGGCGAGGGCAACTGGGTCAGCGTCAACCTCACGGCTGGCAGGTAAATAGTGATAGGAAGTCCCCTCATCGCGGACGGCGGCAGTCGGTACCATGACATGGCCAGTGGAAATCTTTCCATCAAGAACGCCAGCCCCGCCACAAGCGATGAACTTGGTCGCACCCAGTGCAATAGCTTCTTCCAGAAAGGTCGCTGCTAAGGGTGCGCCTACTCCGGGATGCATGACACCCACACGCCCGAATTCTGTTGCCAGTGCGTATACAGGGTTCGGGCCAATCTCGCTGATTGGGGCGGCAATGGCTGGCAGGCCTTTGCACACGTTCTGGATAACATCCTGGAAAAAGCACATAACAACGGCATCTGGCATATCCGGTATGGTGCGAACGTGGCGCGTCGGTTCGATGGTCGCTTTGGGGTTGTCATCAAACTCAAGAATGAGATAATCTGCCTTCACGTTGTGTCCTTTTGGTCTTGATCGCACTTGTTTAGCCGCGGCGATCCCTTAATAATACTTAATCTGGCTATTGTTTCTGTATCGTGTTAAATATAGCTGGCGTGAGGAAACCTTGTGAAGTTATGGGTTTTGCACAATCTGATGTACGCAAACCCTGTTCACATTGTTTGCGAGTTATCACGTAGAATATGGACACGGGTTCAAAAGATACCAGAGAGAGCCTCCCATGCAAGAGCAAATCATTATCGTTATATTCCCTTCTCGACGGATACTCGTCAAAGCGCTTGACCACCTGCTTGAGGTTGCGGTCGATATTCGTCAGGCTGCGGTGATCGCTAAATCGCAGACCGGTAAGATTCTTGTTCTGAACGACGACCTCAGTGGCGACGATGGCGGTTTGGTCGGCGGCATTGCCGGAGCAGTTATTGGTGCCCTTGCGGTGGCTGGGGCTGGCCTTGTGGTTATTCCTGGCAATCTGCTAACCGTGCTTGCTGTTGGTGCGCTGATTGGCGGGGTTGTGGGTGGCTTGGTTGGACGCCTAATTGCCAGCACCATGCGCTTTGGCTTCGCTAGGCCCTACGTCAATGCGATTGCCGACCGGTTGCAAACTGGCAATTCTGCGTTGATGTTGCGTGTAGAAGACGCCGCTACCCTGCTACCAAAGCTGAAAAACGAGCTTGAACCCTATCGTGCGGAACTCATTGAGCAACTACGCGAGTTGCAGTCTACTATCCAAAGCAAATAGTACACTGGGGCTGCTCCACTGGCCCCACCAAAACTTTCTCCATACACACAACCTCATCAGGCGGTTCGGCTGGTAGAATCACGGGTATGCGACTTACTCAACCCAAAGGCAATTTCCCATGCAGGACTATCAGCGCATTCCCGGTATGATCGATCATACGCTCCTCAAGCCCCAGGCCACGGCAGCGCAAATTTCGCGGTTGTGTGACGAAGCCGTTGATTTTGGCTTTGCCGCTGTGTGTGTAAATGGCTCCTACGTGCCATTGGTAGCCCAAGCACTGGCCAAGCAAGACGTAAAAGTGTGTACGGTTGTGGGGTTCCCGCTTGGTGCGACGGATCAACAAGCCAAAGCATATGAGGCTGAATGCGCCATTGAGCAGGGCGCACAAGAAATTGATATGGTCATCAATATCGGCGCACTGAAAAGCGGCGACCTACGTACAGTCCACCACGATATTGCAAGCGTCGTCCTGGCGTGCCACGCCTACGATGATGTCCTATGCAAGGTCATTATTGAGACGGTGCTACTCACTGACGAGGAAAAAATCATTGCTTGTCAGATTGCCAAGGAAGTCCGCGCAGACTTCGTCAAGACGAGTACTGGCTTTGCGGGTGGCGGTGCAACCGTAGAAGATGTGAGCCTAATGCGATCGATTGTTGGCGATAGCATAGGTGTTAAAGCGTCGGGCGGGGTGCGATCCCTGGCGGATGCAGTTGCGATGATTGAAGCGGGGGCAACGCGGATTGGGGCGAGTTCAGGCGTCGCCATTGCGCAGGAGATTGCGGGCAATACCGCATCAGCCCCGTCTGATGCGGGCTACTAATCCACGGCATACGTCAACTGGCCGATAACCGGGAATTGGACAGGTGTTCCGTCCGCTGTGAATGCCGTCCAGTTAACGTCTTGAGTGCGGGCGTCTAGTAGGAAAACAAGCACATCGTAATCAGCGCCCGGCTGCGGCTGTGACGAGCCAAAACGCGGATCGGCAACCGGAACATCAACCCTATCACAAAAGGTATCACCCGCTTGCCACAGCGTACTATTGAACCGTCCTAATCCGTGTACAGTGGTGCGGTTGGCTACGGGTATGCCGTCTTTGACGTAGCGGACGGCGTAGGCTGCTAAACGGTCTGTGGGCTGGATGACCTCCCAGCACAGGGTAATGGCGTCTGGAGAGGTGCTGAAGGTATCGCCAGCATGCGCGTAGCCAAGCAGACGCACTGTGCCATCGAAGGTGAATGTATTGCCGCGTAAAGCGGGTAGCTCGTTGGCTTGCGGTGGCGCATAGGCGGCTTGAAGGCTGACAAACGTGGAGGCGGTTCCGGCAAGCATAAACGCTCCCGCGCTGATGACTGCAATACTATTTCGCAGAGCGGGCAGCCGTGTAGCGAACAGCCTAAGCCCGCCCGTTAAACAGATAGCGTAGGCGATGTGCGCTGGTAGTAGCAGGCGTCCTGTTACATCGAAAATTGTGCGATACCACTGCAAAAACCCGATAAAGACTGCTAACCACAACAGCGCAAGGACGACTGCCTGCACAAACCCATCGCTCTGCCAATTGAATTGGTACTGTCGTTGTAGTGCATAACCCAATATTGAAATCATCAGCACACTTGTGAGACTGATATAGGTGACCGGGTGCATGTACACGTTGGCATAACCCAACAGCCCAACATATGTCATATACACATCCGGCATCCCGCGCAAAGTGGCGGTAAAAGCCAGGGGTGGGTCGTAGTTCAGCACTTCATGGACGTGGGTCTGTGAGCCAACCGGGTCACCGTAGCGCAGGGTTCCCCACATCACCCATAGGCCAAACGTCAAAATAATTGGTAAAAGCGTCCATAGGCCGCAGACGGTCACCCGCCGCACCAACCGTGTAATGCTCGGCATATCCTCGCGCCGCAGGATTGTGAGTACGATTCCCATGCCAACAGCCGGAGCCGCCAGCGCCACACTCACCTTGATGAGTGCGCCAACCCCAATGAGCAGTCCAATCAAAAGCAGGCGCGGCACGGTCACCCCGCGATTGACCAAATGCAGCGTTCGCCACACGACAAGCGTTGTCAGCGCCACAGCGCCGGGGTCATTAGAGAAGTAGGCACTTAGGTGAAAAAATGTTGGCGTAAATGCAAAAATGGCCGTTGCGGTGAGCTGCCACTGCCTCTGTTGGAAAACCTCCCCCGCTGCAAGATAGGCCCCCACCACCGCCAACATACCAAACGCAGAGGCCGTCAATCGCGCTACATACAGCGCTGCCGGCAAAACTGTCGGTGAGGTTATATTGGCCACGCGCAAGAAGTTTGTGTTGTTATCATCGCGGCGCATTGGATTTGGCGTTAGCAACCACGGGTTGTTCGTCTGTTCAAAGTAGTAGGCGAACACTTCATCGCAAGCGGGGGTCGATAGGCGAGTAATGCTTAATGCAGTTGCCGCGGCGGTATAGGCTAACGGTGGCTGGCCGCTTTGCTGACGCGTGCAGTTTTCCAAGTATGTTGTGCGCTCCGGCAGTGCCCCAACGTCACGCAAGTAAGTGATGTAGCTGAAGTGCAGCGGCTCATCACTGCCTTCCATTGGTGGGAAGACAAACACTTGGACAATCACACCAACGGCGAAGATTGCCAGTAGAAGCATAAAACGCTTGTGCATATCAACTCGAAATTGCGAACCCGCCGCATTCTAGCAGAGGATGAGTCTGTTGCCAGTGAATGCTGTTGCTATGAGGGAGACCGGGGTACAGCGCGCTGCACCCCAATCGTGGAACTTCTTGAATTAGACGGCGAACTCGGCGTCTGTACGCTCGGTCGGCATAGGCAGAATTTCAAATGGGGATGTGTAAAGCATCCGCGTGACGTAGGGGTTTTCAATGACAGGCATCGTGATTTCACGTTCGCCTTTGGTCAGGTGGAAGTGGTACAGTGCGGCCTGACGTACACCGGCGTGCCACAATTCTTCTTTATAAACCGTCTCGCTCACGTCCCAACCGCGCATGATTGCCGTAATCAAGTTATCGCCACCAGCGTATTTTTCCGACCGCGGAGACCAGTGACGGTTGACATCAAGATATTGTACGTGGAAGTTTTTTGAGTTTGTCTGATTGAACAATTTATCTCTCCTTACTTTTATATTTTCACGAAAGCTGACGTTAAAAAGCGTGACCGACAAAACAAATACTTCACAAGAGCGACACCTCGTGAAGCTATGCTACCGACATGACGCTATGAGTATAACGCGAGTCTGTGAAATATTTCTCTATTTCAGTTTAAACTCTCGTTAATCCCCGATAGCATAGCCTGTATCTTGGTAGTAATCGACGTACTCTTCGACCTCAAATGATTGTGTGAATAGCAGTCGCAATAGGGCCGGGTTCTCAAGAACGGGCATGGTCATAAATTCGCCGTCACGGTGTAACTCGAAATAGTACAGGCACGCTTGCCGATTGCCCGCAAAAGCAATAGCCTGCCAAATCACTCTTTGATTCACTTGCCAACCGATGTTGATGGCACTGAGCAATTGGCTGGTTGCTGCATACACTTCTGAACGTGGGCACCAGTGGTGGAATGCTTTGTTAGGGTCGTGGAATCGGATTCCAGTTAAGTCCGGTGTAAAAAACATGATATTAATTTCCATTCAACTCAGATAACGATATGCGCTAACGGTATGTGACACTTTTAGCCCCTTCTCATGAATTAAGTAAACCACAATCCGCATTGAGAACGCAATAGGGAGTCTGTCCCGAATTTTTGTGTGACATTTGTCAGGTCATATGACCAAAATGCACAAACCAGGCCACAAATTGACCTGGTTTTGGTGAGATGTCACAAAGAATTTGGCTAAAATTAGGAATGCAGAGGAGTTTAGGCGTCCGTTGGTCAAACTACCTAAAAATGAAGTTACCCGTAAAGAAGCCTGTAGAAGTTAAGCTTCGACCTTGCGCATTTCACGAATTGTTAAAACGAGCAAAACTGCCGAGACGACTAGATAGATGATCGTAAAGCTAATCCAGGGTGAGACAACCGGGATCGTTGCCCCGCTGCTCAGTGTGAGTTGGGTAAACCCAATTTGTTGCTGGTTGACAATGAACTGCTGTGATTCCAGCGCGGTAAAAACGGGATTCAGGCTGGTCAGGATTTGCTGGACATATGTGAGCGAGGCGTCTAGCAGGGGCACCTGTGACCCAACCGCACGCTGTACACCGCCAATCACAAGCCCAAGTACGAATGGCACGCCAAACGCCCCAACCAAAGCGACGGTATACGTGCGAACGCTGGCAGAAAGGGTTCGGGGTGCCACGGCACTGAAGTAAATCCCCACTGTACCGAGGGCGATGGCCGTCACAACCAAAATCACAAATGCAATCAGCACCTCTGCTTGACTCACGCCGCCAAACAGGAAGGCCAAACTTTGCAGGGGCACAGCCGCCAGCAGCAGCAGCAGGATATAGCTTAAGGCGCTCTCTAACTTGCCGACGACAAAAGATGGGCTGGCCAGCAAAGTTGTTCGCAGCAGGTCATACGTCTGGCGTTCGCGTTCGCCTGTGATAGCGCCGGATGTGAATGCTGGGGCGATGAACACGATCAGCAGCATTTCGACGCCAACAACACCCATAAACAGCAGTCGTCCGGCAGCACCCGCCGCCGCGCTCGAAACGTTGCCACCAAACGAGGTAAACGTCAGGTAAATCAGCGCCATAAAACCGCTCATCAGTCCCAGGTAGACTGTTAGCACGATGAAGGCACGCATACCGCGCATCCGGCCTCGCAGCTCCTTAAGCATAACCGGGTTTGTGCGGTAGGCTCGAATGTCGCCGGAGGCGACAATCCCACTGATGAGCGCCGCGATTGCTGCTACCAGGCCAAGCGTGTAACCGTACAGCAACAGCAGCACCACATTAGCAGCCACAAGCACCCATACAGACACAATACTCCAGGTCTCGCGGGCCATTAGCCCCACCATGATGACCAGCAGCGCACTCATGTTGAGCATGAGCAGCATCATACTGATGGCGAGGGCCGTGTCTGCGCCGCCGCCAAATCGAAATAGAATGGCCGTCTTTACGGTCGGCAGGATGTTGATGCCAGCGCCCTGCACAAAGCTGATGATGAGCGCCGTGACGAGTAACGCAACGTGTAGAATAGCGCCCCAACGTAAGATGGTGGCCGCCTTTAGGATTCGTGCCTCTCTGGGTGAGAGGGCTTCTTCAGGTTCAGGTACCATTACTGGTTTGTAATCGTCAGCCATTGGATAACCTGTCTTCAAGGGGGTGAACAATGCCCTCTATCATACACCAACCCGAAACGCGCGATCACCCCACCCTAATTTAAGACCCAGGAGGTGCGGGAGCGCCTTCAGCAATTTGGAGCAGGCGGTTGATAACGCGTGCAATTTCGATAGGGATGAGGCTGTCATCAGCGTTGAGGGTGCTGCTGAAACCGTTCTGATCTACGCGCAGGTCATACACGTAGTCATCCGGGCGCGTAGCGGTGGCTGCAAAGCTGCCACGTAGCTCAAAAAATTGCAGTTCGGCAATCATCTCGTTGATTTCGATAACGCCCTGCGGCCCAATGTTGCGGCTCAGGGTGCCATTGACGAACACCGACCCATCCGGCAGGAATTGCGCTTGGAACAGGTCATCGGTGGGGCCGCCAGAACGGATCAAAGCAACTTCGCTGAAGCCGGTAGAGTAATCAAATGGGCCAGCAGACGTGTCGATTTCAATCTCGCCTGGGAAGGGCATGTTCGAGCCCTGGTAAATAGATGTCGGATTTGGGCCGGGGGCAGCAATCGTCACGGGGGCACCCAGTGCCTGCAACGTCAATTGCAGGTTCGGGTCTACTGTCGCCTCACTGTTTTCGGGAGCCTGGGTTGCGAATGGACGCGGGTTGAAAACGCCCGGTTCTACGGCGGGCGCGTTCGGGTCGATGGCAGAGGTCGCTGTCGGCGGGTTACTGCTGTTAAGGTTCCCACAGGCTGCCAGCGCGAACGCGAAGCCGAGGGCCATCATCGTCACGAACAGTTGCCGCATAGAATTTGTCCTTCCAAGAGAGCATTGTCAACGAGTGCTTAATCAGTCTGAACGACAACGTCATCTGCCGCAACAGGGTGTTGTGTACGAATTCGTTGACAAATCCAACGGGCTACCATGCCCATACCAATTCCGCCGAGCAGCGTGGCGATTGGCATGAGGGGTAGGTAATACCGTTGCCACGGCAGCGGATTAAGCATCAGCCCCAACGCCGTCCAGCCAAGCCAGACGGCGACCCCACCCGCAAACCAGCGGTCTTCCTTGCGCCAGAATAACGTACCCAACCCGAAGATGGAAAGTAGGGTTAACGGGAGGCCCACCTGAACAGATGTGGGTAAACCCGCTAATCCTGACCGCTCGTAGCGCGCAATTTGATGGTGAATCGCGTCCGCACGATCCCATGAACGCATTTCGTAGTAGCTCACCGGGGCACTGTAGGGTTCTATGATGAGGTTGCGCGCACGCCATTCGATGGTCGTCGGTGCCTTTTCGTCAATCATTACTTGGATGTTGAGCAAATGGGTGCGCTCACGGGCCAGGTCACCCAACCGTGCAATTGGGTCGTTCCATAAAGCCGGTGATAGTCCGACGAACACAGCCATTGCCCCCACGCCAGCAGCCGTCAAGGCAATGCCATGAAGCACAAGACGCCCCCACCGTTGACTGCCCCGAATGGTATGCCACAGCATAGCAAATCCGAGCCAAGACCACGCACTAGCCAAAAACACCGCGTTCGTGTGCTTGCTTGCCAGTGCCAGCCCACCTGTGATGGCCAAAAACACATAGTAATGCAAGCCGGGGTAGCGGTCATCTGGTAAGCGGCGTGCGGCGACCGCACCGAGTAAGATCACTAGCAGGCCAAAGAACAAAAAGCTGCCCTCCATCATGGCGCGCCTACCGTTGAGCAACAGGACAGGGTTTAACCCGTAAAGCAGCACTGCTGGGTATGCTGCCCAACGTCCGCCGACCATCCGCGCTAAAATGAAAAGTAACATGATGCTGGCTGCGAAAAAGCCTGCTGACACGTATCGTGCTTTATGCAGCACACTGTCTTTTGGGAGCCAACCCCCAGCGACGTTATCCTCGTAGTTTAGGCCCCAGTTCCAACCCGGTTCAATAGGAAGGTCGCCGCGATTATGGCCGCCGATATACAGCACAAGCCCCGCAGCGTAACGCTGCACACTGCCGTTAATCAGGCGCAAGTGAGGGCGACTGTCGATGGTGTAGGGTGGATTCGTGATGAGATCCGATGGGTTCTGCTCGACAAACGCTGTGATGTAGTCCTCAGTAACGCGGACTTGCATGCCCTCGTCGCCGTGAAAGGGTGCAAGTGGCACGCCTGCCAGCCCATAGACAATCAGCGCTGTGAGCAGGCCAGTATCGGCCAGCCACCACAGCCACCTAGAGTTCCACTTGAACCGCATGACGCACGAAGTCGAGTTGTTTGAGATCTGCCATGAGGGGGTCGGGTAGTGCTTCGTCCAAGCTGAGTACGGTCAGCGTATGCCCGCCGGGAGCCGCACGCCCGGTGTACCAGCTTGCGATATTGATGCCATTTGAGGCGAGTAAGGTGCCTACACGCCCGATAACGCCAGGTTTGTCGTGGCTACCCATGATAAGCAGGCGTCCCTTTGGCACAAAGTTGATCGGGTACTGGTCAATTTGCACGATGTGCGGCTCTTGCTTGTCGAGCAACGTCCCACTGATAACGATTTCCGTGCCGTCTTCCCACGTTACCTGGCAGGAGAGTAGATTGGTGTAGTTTGCGGCGCGCAGCCCCTTCGTCTGCGTTACCTCAATGCCGCGTTCGTCTGCGAGTACAGGCGCGTTGATGTAGCTCACGGGTTGGCTAAGGACGGGTGCCAGCACACCTTTCAGAATCGCAACGGTGAGTGGCTTCACCATGCCGTCCATGTCGTCGCCACGGGTTTCAACCGCAACGCGTTGAATGGGGCCGGGGGAAATAGCATGTTGCAAGCGGCCTACGATCTCGCCCAACATCAATATCGGGCGCAAATCCGCAAATTGCATACCCGGTAGAATGGGCATGTTAACTGCATTGCGATAGTCGGTGCCACGCAGCGCGTCCAACACTTGCTGCACGATTTGAATCGAGATGTCCTGGGTTGCTTCGGCAGTGTTGTCCCCGATGTGCGGGGTATGCACCACATTGTCCAGGCCGACAAGCGGGCTGTTGTAAGGGGGTTCTTGCGCGAAGACATCGACGCCAATGCCTGCCACATGGCCAGACTTGAGCGCATCCGCAACGGCATTTTCGTCCCACACGCGCCCGGCAGCCGCATTGATGAGGCGCACACCGGGTTTTGTTTGGGCAATTAGATCGGCATTGAAGAAGTTTTCGGTGGTGGGGGTCAGTGGCAGGTGCAAGCTAATGATGTCGCTGCGTGCAAGCAGTTCCTTTTGGCTTACCAGCGTTACTTTTAAGTTGTTGATTTGCTCTTCAGCGACGTATGGGTCGTAGGCGAGTACATCCATGCCAAAGGCTGCGCTGCGCTGGGTAACCTCGCGCCCGACCCGGCCAAGCCCGATGATGCCGAGGGTCTTGTTTTTGAGTTGTGTGCCCATTTGTTGGCTGCGATCCAGCAGCCACCAGCCCTCTTTCATCGCGTTATGCACGACTGGCAGGCGGCGGCACAGCGCCAACATGAGGAGCAGGGTGTGTT